>DATGFZ010000191.1:0-6246 GCA_035308805.1 Puia sp.
GGTGGGATTGACAGTTTATTTATCTGTTATGGAAACTTGGTATCATTTACATAAGGATATTGATTAATTGAAATTTTATTTTATATAGATTTCATCCTTAGTAGTTTTAGTAAACCTTATCAACGAATGTTATCGTTTAACGAACAAAAAAATCTAATACGTTTTTTTACAAGATTCTCGATGCTAATTCAATGTGGTAACTGGTATATCGTCGCCAGGAATTTGATAATTTGGCGGGTGGTGGCTTACGATATTTTTTGTATCAATTCTCAGATTGGTTACAATGGGTCTTTCCTGTCCTACCCCAAAATTTCCACTAAGGCTGTTGCCTGGCTTTTGACGCATTCAAAATTTGCGGTTATCTTTTTTCGAACACAAATGCAAAGCTTATAGAAAGGATGAGAAGCAACTATGCGTTTATACCCCTAAACGGATGCAGCTGCAGATTCAGAAAATGCAATACTGGAAACGGGTAAAATTCTTTCACCCATCAATGCTTAGGAACCTAAATATCTTATATGGGATTCCTTTTTGTGCATCTACCAAACGTGGATGGTTTACGTTTGGTGATTGGATAAAATTTACAAAAAAATAAGTATCATTGGGCGTTTCAAGATATCCGACAAACCAACCGATGTATGTATTTTGAGAAACAATTTTGTAAGAGCCCCTCTTGCCATAAACTTGACAACCTGAGGAATCTTTATCGAGCATGATTTTTTTTACCACCTGGAAATATTGTTTTGAAAACGGCAGATCTTCATGGTAAAACCTCATGATAAAATCCAATTGCTCTTCGGGGGTGATTTTTAAGGACCCGCCAAGCCAGAAATCATTTTCATGTTCCGAAGTGTTCTTATTGCCATAATCAATTTTGTCAAGCCAGTATTTTATTCTTTTCGGACCTATTTGTTTGACCATCTGCCTGAAAAATGATTCATAGTTTCCTGCGAAAGCCGCTTTTAAAGTGAGGTTTTTATTAAAGCCGGAATCCCCGCTCGTTTTGACGGGAAATATTGTTGAATTTTCATCTTTGATGATTCCTTCCTGCAAACCAATCAGTGTTAACAAGATATTACAGGTTGATGCAGGTGTTGCCGGTTGTTTAAAAAGAGTTTTGTGATAAAATGTGTACTCTTTTTTCCGGGAATCGAACAATACAAATATTCCTGCAACATCATATTCGTCGTAAAATTCTTTGAAATCATTGCGGACCATTTCATGGGGCAATGAATCCAGTGTCCTGAAGCTTATTTTTCTCGCTGAAAAAATGACCTCACTTTTTTGAAAGGAATTCGTCGCCGGATGATCCACAAAAAATGAGGCCACCTGTAAGGAACATAAAAAGATCAATGAAATTCTCATTCTCTAAAAAACATACGTTTATACCGAATCAAGAGATCGAATGCAGCCCAATACGATTCCCCTCACTGTCCAAAAATATTGACATATAGCCGTATTCAGCGGAGATTTGCGTTTTAGGGACAACTACCTTTCCGCCGCCACCTTCAATCCTGGCCAATACTATTTGTACATCGGGGTTTGCATTCAGATAAATTAACGGGCCGTCTGATGCAGAGGGCTTGTAAAAATCTTTATTAAAAACGATGGAGCCACCAACATTTTCCATGTTTTCAATCGGGAACAAACGCATTTGTATATGTGGATTGTCCAGGGGGGTCATCTGGATATCAAAAATAGTTTCATAAAACTTTTGTGCCCGATCGATATCGGTTGTCGGGATCTCGAACCAACTGATTGCATGTTTAAAGATCATAACAGGAAATTTTATTTAAATATTTGAATGAAATTAATTTTTCCGGAACATTTTAAAAAACCAATTTGACGAGCGGCTGCTTATTCACTCCGAAACAATAAAAAAACCCCCGATAAGATCGGGGGTTTGATCGCCTGAAAAGAATATTTTAATAAGGGAAAATATACGTAAATGTTTTGCCGGCAGGCGTAACATAAACCAATTTTGCATAGTAATATCCGCTTCCCGGACAAGTTGTCGGTGCGCCTGTGGAATCCAAACCATAGGTAATGGTTGCTGTGGCACCTTTGCTGTTTAATATTTCGTTTGCGCCGGAAGTAAGCCTGAAGTCGCAGGATTGATCAATTACTTTAGGAACAGTTATCAATGACTCGTAGCTAACTCCAAACCTGTTGTCACCCCATTCCGCAACATTTGTATTTGTACCATCAGAATGTGTTCCTGTAGTTGTTATTTCCACCCCATCGCTGTAAGTAAATACGCGCTGTTTGGACACATTCCAATCGGCTGTTTTTCCGTTATTATAGGTAATGGTTAACGATGCGGTTATGGTGTGGGTAACCTGAGCCAGGTTAGCAAGGTCCTTGAGAAGTCCGCCGGTTACGTTGGTAATGGTTTTTGTTCCGTTAAACGTAATGCTTTTATTATCGCGCACCCGGGTAATTTTAAGATTGTCTACAGCAATAGTTACTGTTGCACCAACATCACCCCAATGAACTCCTGTAGGGACCGTAAGGGATATCGATCCGGTACGTATGCGGTTGCCCCAGCAATTGCTTCCGTTGTAGGTAATGGTCACAGTACGTGTTGTAGACGTTGTATCAAACGTGATGGTTGCATCACAAATGACGTTGGCGCTGTCAACACCATTTACGCCCATTGTCGCAATCCTGTTATTTACCGAAGGGCTGTTTACTGAGCTGCCGGCAATAGAAGCGTTGCTGCTCAATGCGGCATCAGCGTCATTATTCATGGCATCATCTTCGTTACTTGCCATGGTTTGATCGTCTGATTGAGTTTGCAAATCACTTTCGGTAGTTGCGGTGGAAGAGCCTGAGTTGTTGCTTTTGCTGCAGGCAAAGAATAAGCCAAGACAAGCAATAACTACAACGGCACGGAAAAGATTCATCGTTTTCATAATTGATTTTTTAGTTTTATTTGAGAACGGATTCCAAAAGGAAGGTTTAACAAGCTTTTTTATTTTTTTTGTTAATGAACCTAAAGGGTTAGTTATCTGTAATTAAGAAACGTAAAGCCTTAAAAAAAATTATTCATGTCTACTAAAAAAATTGCTTTGGTCACGGGAGGAAGCAGGGGTTTGGGAAAGAATATGGCTTTGAGACTGGCAGACACTGGTAACGATGTCATTATCACCTATCAATCTCAAAAACACGCCGCAAACGAAGTCGTTGCAGAAATTGAATCAAAAGGACTAAGAGCCGCTGCGCTTGCCTTTGATTCGTCAGATATAAGGTCGCTTAGTGATTTTACCGGGGAAGTCTTAAAAACTTTGCAGCAAAAATGGAATGTTTCTTCATTTGATTTCCTTATTAACAACGCAGGTGCCGGTGCCACCATACCATTTGATAAAGTAACAGAAGAAGACTTTGATCGTTTTCTTAATATGCATTTTAAAAGTATTTACTTTCTTTGTCAAAAATTGCTGCCGTCGATCAATGATCATGGCAGAATAATCAATGTATCTACCGGTACGACAAGATTTTGCGTTCCCGGCTACTCCGTGTATGCATCCATGAAAGGCGCGATAGAAACTTTTACCAGATATCTTGCAAAAGAAGTTGGCCCGCGTGGAATAACCGTAAATGTTATCGCCCCCGGACCGATTGAAACTGATTTTAATAATGCTGCATTGAGAAATAACCCGGAAAGAAAGAAAATGACCTCCTCCCTCACTGCCCTGGGAAGAATCGGCGAGCCAAATGATATTGGTGGCATTGCCGCTTTTTTATGTACAACAGATGCCGGATGGATAACCGCGCAGAGAATAGAAGCATCGGGTGGAATTAATTTGTAATATAAAGTTGTTGCGCTTTGTTCAACCGGGATTTGGAATGACCAATCCAACCCCTGTTTTCGTGCAATCTGCGGCACTAGGAATTCATTTCATGAACCCAAAGATAATGCGATGAAAATGATGCGTGCCTTGTTCGCGTGTAACAGAATACCTGCCGTGCTTATAAAATCGTGATCGAATCCCGCGTTGAACGTTATTTACGACTTCTTCATCTTCATGCTCCACTTCTTCTAACCCCGAACCAGCGCCCGTATTGAGTTTTTCCTCTTTCCAAACATAAGTATAAAAGGAAACTTTCGATTCGTTCATACCAACAGGCTTGACCACGTTGACAGATAACCCCCAAGGATAAAAATTAAACATCATGTTTGGGAATACAAAAAAATAATACGCTGCAACTTTTTTCCCATGATCAACTGATGATTCGGGCAGATCAAAACAATCCTCATCATCTTTTGCTATGCCCAATTGCAGATTTGAGTATGTAAAGAGTTCTGTGGTGTAATTTCCAAAATCAATCACGGCGTTCAGTCCGGCATGTACAAACGGAATATGAAATCCTTCCAGGTAATTTTCACAATACAAAGCCCAATGCGCATGTACCGAAAAATCTTTTGAAAGATCCGGGCGAAAATAAAAATCGTTTATGGGAAGCCATTCAAGACGATCAATCATTTCTTTAAAAAAAAGCTGGTGCGGCAATCGGTCATGCAGTGAGGTGAACAGCCATTTGCCCCAGTTAAAAAGTGACAGTTGTTTTAGGTTATCATCGGCGGATGGAAAATTTTCTACTTCTTTGAATTCCGGCATGGAAATGAATTTGCCATCAAGATGAAATAATCTACCATGGTACTTACAACGGAGATTATTTATTTTGCAAGGCTCTTCTGCAATGATATTTCCACGATGGGTGCATACATTCGACAATAAATGAATTTCATTTTTTTTATCCCTCGTTAGTATTAAAGGTTCATCAATATAATTTTCGAGTAGCGTAAACGGATATACATCCCCGGCATTCCTTACCGCATCCCTGTCGCCAATAAATTGCCAGGATGAAGCAAATAATCTCTCTTTCATCAGTTCAAATGAGCCGGCATCCGTGTAAAATCTTTTATCAATTGTTCTTGCCCGGGCTATATTTTCATCTATAAAAAAATCTTCAGGCATGTATGATTATCTTTTGCGAAAGATAAGAAAAGAAATGAAGCAATGAATAACAACAAAAAAGCCTGAACACGTTCAGGCTTTATCAAAAAGGTCATAGGTACGGATCAACGTACATCAACGTTAAAATCGACTCCTGCCGGATACGATTGATGACGATGATCATACCAATCCCGCGTATGATGGTGATAACGATGATAATAATGAGTTTCATAACAACCCGAAAAAGAAAAAGCGATTGCTGAAAGAATGATTATGAGGCTAACCGTTTTTTTGATTATTTGTTTCATAATAGAAATTTATAACTAGCAGTGTAAAAACCCTGCCAAATACCTAAACAAGGAAAAAGGTTTGACCGCAGGAAAAGTGTAGAATATTTTGCACAATTCATGTATTAAGCTCCTGCATTGATATTGCGATGCAGGAGGCTCACCCTGCCTAACAGCAAGTTGGGGCGGCTGCATGGTGGCCATCGAGCACCCAATGATCTCAGGTTATGCGTAAAGGTTAGGTCAATCAATTCAAATGGGTTCGGCCGGCAATCGGTTTGGAAAAGGAGGACTTTTCGCCCCGGCACCTGCAATGTCTTCATTTCCTGAAAAATATTTAAATTACATTTTACTAAAAACCGGCTACATGAAATTTGCCTTATTGACCGTAACGTACGGCGGATTATTTTACAAAGGTCAAGCCTTGACGCTCGAGCAGCAGATTCGCAAAGCGAAAGATTTTGGCTTCGACGGATTGGCGATTGAAACGAAACGCCCCGTTGCTTCCCCGCTTGATTTAAATAAAGCCGACCGCGAACGTATCAAGAAATTGGCCGCTGATGAAGGCATTGATTTGTGCGCCATAGAAAGCATGTCCAATTTTGCCGGAAGGCATATGGAAGAACGGGAAAATAATTTAGCGATGATGCGCAACGCGCTGGACATGGCAAAAGATCTTGGTGTCGGACTCGTAAAAATATTTGCGGCATGGCCGGGAATCATCAATGACGAGGAAGAGATTTCATTGTATGGACATTTTGAAAGAGGCGAATATTACAAACGATTGTGGCCGGCCGATCTCCGAAAATGGAAACGATGTGTCGAAGGCATCCGTGAAGTGGCAGACATGGCCGCTGACATGGGGATCACCCTGGCCTTGCAAAACCATGCACCGGTTTTAGCAAAAGGATATGAAGATACGCTTACGATGATGAAAGAAGCGGCACGCAAGAATCTGGGTTTATGCATTGATGTCCCCCTTTTTTACGAAAGACAGA
>DATGFZ010000192.1:0-2047 GCA_035308805.1 Puia sp.
TTTTATGCGAAATATGAAAAGAATTCAAGCAATTATGGCGTTTTTTTTGATGAATACATGGGTAAATATCGTAAGATTACATGTCGTAAGGAACACCATATCATTATCAAAGTGAATGAATAACGGTTCATCCGACGAATGCGTACCTTTTCATAGAGAAACTGTTTTTAGATCATGAAAAAACAGAATAACGTTGATAATCAATCACTTAAATATTTGGATGATTGGAAGCAAAAAGAACAATATGTAAAATAATATTTTTAAAAAAAAGAGCGGACATAAGAAAAGAACCTTAGGAGATCAAACCTTAAGGAGTCTTCTCTATGTCCACATCAAATCTATATCATGCACATTGCATTAAAGGTGTCGATTACAAATCCACAGCTTATGAAAAAGGTTCTATTATTTACCATGCTGAGATGACACATCAGAATATTTCTTGTCCCAAATGTAATTGCCAAGATTCTCATTTTAAAGGACAAAAAATCCGTCGCTTCAAAATGACCCCAATTGGGTCAAAAAAATGTTATCTTGATGTAGTGCTTCATCGCTTAAAATGCCTTGAATGTGATCATCAATGGTGGCCAAGACTGCCTTTCATGAAGGGAAAGTTTCAGATGACACGATCTCTTATCCAATACGCATTTGATCTACTCAGCATCAGTACAATCCAGGATATTTCACGGCTTTTAGGGATCAGCTGGAATGTTATAAAAAAAATCCACAAAATGAAATTAGAAAAACTCTATAGAAAAATTGATCTCAAGAAAGTTAAATATGTGAGTGTTGATGAATTTGCCATTAAAAAAGGACAAGAATACATGACAGTATTTAGTGATATCGAATCGGGAAGAATTATCCATGCAGTAGAAAGCAGAAAAGTGGAACATATCGTCCCATTTCTTCTTAAGCTTGCAAGGAAAGCTAACAACCTAAAGGCAATTGCTATGGATATGAGCGTATCCTATATTTCAGCAGTACAGAATTTCCTTCCTGGCGTAGATATTGTGTTCGATCATTTTCATGTAAATGCTCTTATGAATAAAACATTGGATGAAATCAGAAAAGATCAACAGCAAAATTTAAATCAACGAGAAGAAAAAGTGCTTAAAGGAAATCGCTTTTTGTTTTTGAAGAATTATGAAGATTTAGAACCTGAATTTAAAGATCGTTTAGAAGCAATCCTGCAGATAAACGAGCCTCTTTTCAAGGCTCATGCCCTCAAAGAACAGTTTCGTCTCTTTTGGCAGCAAGGCTCTGTTAAAAAGGCATGGATATTTCTCGATCAATGGATTTCAGACGCTCGGGCAACAGGGATAAGAAGGCTAAAGAAAATGGCTGAAACCCTGGATAAGCACAGGATAGGCCTATTGAGTTATTTCAAGCATGGAATTACGAATGCGGCAGCAGAGGGCATTAATAATAAGATCAAAACAATGAAACGACAAGCTTATGGGTTCCGAGATATGGAGTACTTCAAATTGAGGCTATATCATCTTCATGAGCAGAGGTACGCATTCGTCGGATGAACCTGAATAACTTTTCTCAAAGGCATCCTATGCATTTCTGAATAGGGTGCTTTTTTATCCCCATCCGCTGCCATTTCATCATTTTAAAAATCATCTTTTACCATTATAAAAAAGACCCTAAAAGGCTTAATTATCAGTATTTTAAGATCAATCGTAATAATTCTAAGTTGAAAAATATATTTTTCTAACAAACTGATTATCAATTATTTAAATTATTAAAAATAAATATAAATAAATTATTGAATTTATATATTTAAATTTATTATAATAGAATTAATACACAAATTAATGTGTTATTTATAACAATTTATTAACCAATTAATAATGGAGAATAAAATGAGTACAGTGGGTGCAGTAAATCTTCGTCCAACTTATGAAACTTGCGCATTTTCGATTTGGGGTTCTGAGGGTTCAGAAGCAGGACGCCAAGTTAAAACAGAAACGGTTAGTTTTATTCCTGGAAGATCAATGAGTCAAGAAAAATTCCAGGAATTCATGGCAGATATTAGGGCAGGCAA
>DATGFZ010000193.1:0-6364 GCA_035308805.1 Puia sp.
CCGCGACCAGCCATGTTTGTAGCAATGGTCACTGCGCCCGCCAAACCTGCCTCTGCAACAACCTGCGCTTCACGTGCGTGCTGTTTTGCATTTAATACATTATGTGGAATTTTTTTAACGCTAAGCATTTTGCTCAGCAACTCACTTACTTCAACAGAAGTAGTACCGACCAGGGAAGGACGACCATGCGACCGCAGTCTTTCAATTTCATCAATAACTGATTTATATTTCTCACGTTTGGTTTTGTATACCAGATCCTGGTGATCTTTACGAACAGCAGGAACATTGGTCGGAATGGTAACAACATCCAATTTATAAATGTCCCATAATTCTGCAGCCTCAGTTTCCGCAGTACCGGTCATTCCCGCAAGTTTGTGATACATACGGAAATAATTTTGCAACGTAACTGTAGCATATGTTTGTGTCGCTGCTTCGATCTTTACATTTTCTTTCGCTTCAATTGCTTGGTGCAAACCATCACTGTACCGGCGGCCGTCAAGAATACGGCCCGTTTGCTCGTCAACAATTTTTACCTGACCATCCATCACCACGTACTCAACATCCTTATCAAAGAGCGTATATGCCTTTAGCAACTGTTGCACAGTGTGAATACGATCCGCTTTGATCGCATAATCATTAAGTAAACCTTCTTTGCGTTGTAATTTTTCTTCAGGATTCAAATCACCTTTCTCAATATCCGAAAGCTTTACGCCGATATCCGGTATCACAAAAAATTCCGGATCTTCTCCTTCGCGGGTAATCATCTGGATACCCATATCTGTTAAATCAACCTGGTTATTTTTTTCATCAATATGAAAAAATAATTCACGATCAACAATAGGCATTTGCTTGGATTGCTCTGCCAGATAATGATTTTCTGATTTCTGCAATTTCACCCTTACGCCAGGTTCACTTAAAAATTTTATCAACGCACCATTCTTCGGCAATCCACGAAAGGCACGCATCAGCGCGAGTCCGCCGTCCTTGGGATCATCATTTCCTTCCGCAATTTTTTTCTTGGCTTCATTTAAAAACTGGTTCACTACTTTCTTCTGTGCATCAATTAATCTTTCTACGCGTCCTTTTAAAATATGATATTGCTGGTCGTCACCTTTTGGCACGGGACCGGAAATAATCAGGGGTGTTCTTGCATCATCGATCAACACGCTATCTACTTCATCCACCATCGCGTAATGATGTTTGCGCTGTACCATCTCATCCGGAGAGTGAACCATGTTATCGCGCAAATAATCAAAACCAAATTCATTATTTGTCCCGTAAGTGATATCCGCATAATATGCTTTGCGACGCGCTTCGCTGTTTGGTTCGTGCTTATCAATACAATCAACGGTAATTCCAAGCCATTCAAATATCGTTCCGTTCCATTCCGCATCCCGACGTGCCAGGTAATCATTTACCGTTACAATATGAACGCCCTCCCCTGCAAGTGCATTTAAGTATGCAGGCAATGTGGACACCAGTGTTTTACCTTCACCAGTCGCCATTTCTGCAATTTTTCCCTCGTGCAAAACCACACCACCGAGCAACTGCACATCGTAATGAACCATATTCCAAGTAATCAGCCCGCCGGCAGCAGTCCAACTATTTTTATAAAGGGATTTATCGCCATCAATGGAAATGTGTTCTTTTTTAATACTCAAATCGCGATCCATTTGGGTTGCGGTGGAGATTACCTCTGTGTTTTCTTTAAAACGTCTTGCCGTCTCCTTTACAACAGCAAATGCTTCTGGTAAAATTTCCTTTAATATTTTTTCAATTTCTTTATCCCGTTCTTTTTTCAACGCATCTACTTCGTTGTAGATCACATCTTTCCCCGTAAGGTCATTGAAAGGAAGTTCTTCGGCTTTTTTGTTCAGATTGGAAATTTCGGTGTTTATGTTAAGAAGGTAATCTTTTATGCGTTGTTTGAATTCATTTGTTTTTGCTCTTAAATCGTCATTGGATAAAGATTGATAAGAAACAAAATGTTTATTGATTTCATCAACAAGCGGCGCAATAATCTTGATATCTTTTTCAGATTTATTACCACCAAAAATTTTCGAAAATATGCTCATGATATCCTATTGTTAGATTGTAATCCCTACTCTTGGCAAAAAAAGTGCTACAAAGCCTTGTGAGCCAAATTGACAGGGGGGCAAAGTTAAGAAAGTTTCCAGTTTATTGCCTGGAGTTTATGGATTAGCCTTACCGATTATTTGCTTTTGGGATTCACGAGACATTTTTAACCGTTATAAACAAAGAAAGCCAGTCATATTTGCAAATGACCCGTTGCTCATTTGCAGATTAGACAATAATTATCAATGGAATGCACGAAAAATTTAGAAAAAAATTTTTCGAGATCGATCAAATAGTGACGGATTTCCCCAAATTCAGCTTTCCATTTTCAAATCGAAGCATCATCATCCTTTTCGATCGAAGACTTGCTGATTTTTTTGCTGTTAACCCTGAACATATCAGTCGCTCAGGCATTTTCCTCTTTATCAACATTTCCATGAATTTCAATTAAATGTATATCCCATAATAATGACAGAACGGACAAAAATTAGTCAAAGCTTATTTTGCCTTCTAGTATTCTCCCTGCGGCCACCTAAAAAGATGCCTTCCAGACCATGCCAAGTTAATTTTTCGGGGAAATTTCTAATATAAAAGCAACACTGCCTTTGAATAACCGGCACCGGTGGCTCTGGGGTGCTTGATGTGGTATTTCTGGGAATACGGATGTTTATTTGCTGACCCGAAAAAACTTAAGGATTCAATAGCATCATTTGCCCAAGATGATAACTCTGATGATTTGTCCTGTTGATGAGGACATTTAGTTTATTTCGCATAGGCTCACGTGTAAAATCATCAGGTGAAACGGACATGTGCCTGGCTAACCATTCATCTGGGGCCATTTTGTTAAAATGACCGGAAAGTGTTGTATTCAATTTCTCCCAGGACTTTTTTAGTTCTGATAATGATGGTAAATCTGCGACAGATTTATCCGGTGAAGAAAGAAATATTGCATCATAATGCGGAAAAAGTTTTTCACCGAGTGCAAACATCGGCAACAAGGCGTCGTTAACAGCAATAAGATGACCAAATAAATAAATAGCTCGGCTTCTATTTGGCGCCACTTCTTTAAAATAAATATCCTCGGGATATTTATTTATAAAACTGGTTACCGCCTTGTTGCGGTCTTCCCAATAATTAATAACCTGTTTGATGATTTGCCTGGTTAATGCCTCAGCAATACTATGTTGATTTTCCATTGCGATTATTTTATGATAAGAGAATAAAGTTAGCGAAGAAATAATTAGGGTATATAAAGAAGCAAATAGGGGGCAGGAAGAAATATTTTTGATTGTCAAAAATATTAGTAATTTTAGTCTAAATTTATTAGTTATGTCAATTGCGTGTCAAAACCTCAAATACTTGCGCAAACTCCGCGGCTGGACGCAGGAAGAATTTGCGATGAAGCTGAAAATTAAGCGTTCTCTGCTTGGCGCTTATGAAGAAGAACGTGCGGACCCCCGCATTGATGTGCTGGAAACTGTTGGTAATATTTTTAAGCTGACCCTGGATGAGTTGTTGCGGAAAGATCTGAATGAAACAAAAGGTGGCGGAAGTTATTTGGCGAAACGCCGTGCATTGAAGCTGGCTGCTGCTTCCAACGACATTCAACTGGTGCCGCTAAAGGCAGCGGCGGGTTATCTTGCCGGTTATGGTGATCCGGAATTTTTAGATGAGCTGAATACTTTTACGCTGCCAATGCTGGCTCCGGGTAATTACCGGGCTTTTGAAATCGTCGGAGATTCCATGTTGCCCACGCAAAGTGGTTCTGTTATTGTCGGTGAAAAAGTAGACAATACCGATGATGTAAAAAGCAACCAGACTTATATTGTTGTGTCGCGCAGTGAAGGCATCGTTTATAAAAGAGTGATGAAAAATAATAAGCTGAAAAATAAACTTACACTGATCAGCGATAACACGGCATATCAACCTTACAATGTAAATGCTGAAGATGTGATTGAATTATGGAAGGCGCAAATGATCATCAGCAAAACAAACACCCAACAACGATGGGATGTAAACCAACTCGCGAGTTTAGTAAGCAATCTGCAGGAGCAGGTGAGCGTGATGAAGAAAAAAATGAATTGAAAAAGTAAATATCCAGAAATAATAGAACTGAAATGGAAAGTTTAACCGTAAACTTGTTTGTAAAAAACATCAACAAATCAATTGATTTTTATAAGCTGCTTGGTTTTGAAGTTGCCATGACTGTCCCTGAACATGGTGATTGCATCTGGGCGATGCTTGCAAATGGGAATGTTAGCGTTATGTTTCAGACTGTGGAAAGTTTGGGAAATGAGTTGCCGGATCTGGACAGGACGAGATTTGGAGGAACACTTTTGTTTTACATCAAATTAAAACAAATCCGCGCTTTTTTTGATGAGGTAAAAGACAAAACGGAAATAGTAAAAGGACTCGAAAAGACTTTTTACGGAGCAACAGAATTTACCATTAAAGATGTTGACGGGTATCACTTAACATTTGCAGAAAATGAATAACGCAACATGCAGCAAGCAAAAAGGAGCAACTGCAGTATTAAATACAAACTTTTCTGAGAAAGAACTTGCCTTGAGAGAACTGCAAATTATTCCGGGTGTTGGTAAATCCATTGCAAATGACTTATATAATATTGGTATCAGAAAAGTAAGCGATCTAAGAAGAAAGAATCCAGAAAAATTATACCAATTATCAAATGATCGGGTTGGCACGACACAAGACCGCTGCCTGCTTTATGTTTTTTGCTGCGCTGTTTATTTTGCAGAAACTGCAAAACCTGAAAAACAAAAATTGAACTGGTGGTGGTGGAAGGATAAAATTTGATTTTAAGAATGTCTTTCCGGGTTCAACCATGCGGTGATAAAATCATAAACAGGTAAAATCATTGTGCTGGCGTTTCTATGCGAGAGAAAATGTTCATTGTATTTGGACTAACTTATTTTTCACAATTGCAAAAACATTTTCATTTTCTCGTGGCACAATTATCGCTACTCCGGTAAAATAACTGAATGCTGGAAGCACGGCATATTTTTCACTAAAATAAAAACAAGGAAAACACAAAGATTGCTTTCCCACACCGCTAATTCTGATACCGGGATGAATATGCCCGGAAAAATAATAGTTGAAAGTTGACTGTTTGTCGTTGACAGAGATCCGCGAAGCAATGTCATGAATAAAAGTAAACTCGCTGATTTTCATTTCTTTTTCTTTCAGATTAATTTGGCATGATGAGTACCAATCATTGTGTAAAATGTCGTGGTTGCCTTTTACAAGATGTATGCTGAGGTGAGGAAAATCATTGCGCCATTTCTGAAATAATTCCAGCTCTTTATTGGCATTGCTGTGGAAAAAATCGCCTACCACAATTAAATGTTTTGGTTGAAAATGCTGAATCTGTGCAACCAATCTCTGCAAATCTTCCTTAAAAATGTTTTGCGGTATGGCAATTCCCGATTTGCGAAAATGCCCAGTCTTTCCAAAATGCAGATCCGAAACGATCAGTGATCTTTCTTCTTCCCAAAAAATGCATCGTTCAGCAGATAACCACAGATGTTGCTTTTGAATTGTAAACTGGTGCGGAGACTGCATGGGCCTTAAATAATATTAAAAGATTTATTTAGATAATAGACTCGGAATCAACCTCTTCTTTCGGATTCATCAGGTAAAATGTTTTTTATTTCGATTGGTTTACGTCAGCGCATTTTGAAAGAATTGTTTGTTGCTTATCGGTAAGGATCGCGTTTTTGCGGATATACAAATAAGCATTCAGTTGAATGGTTTTTTTGAGGGCAAAAAGTGAGTGATAATAAATTTCATCCATACACCTGCAATATTTTATATATCATTTTGTTCAGTTGCTGATGAAATTAATATAAGGGCGGATAATAAAAAAATTATTTGCTCAACTGGGTTTGCATCCGCTTCACCCTGTCTTCTAATTCCTCAGATGAAAAGCTTTCGCGCATGCTATCAACTTTTAAGGGAAAGCAAAATGGCGTCAATTTTTGCGGAAATGTTATAATGATCTTCCCTGCTTGAATTCTGTCAAGCATATTTCTTAAGCGCGCTTCTTCCATTTGCTGCTCCATCACTTCATTATAAGCCTGTCTCAACAGTAAGTTGTCCTTATCATATTCTGAAAACACGTTGAATAAAAGAGATGCTGTTGACTGAAGGTGTCTTTGTTTTTTGTATTCGCCAGGATAGCCCTGGAAAATCAATCCGCCGATAACGGCAATGTCACGGAATTTTCTTTTGGCCATTTCTGCGCTGTTCACACTGCGCTGAATATCCA
>DATGFZ010000194.1:0-11754 GCA_035308805.1 Puia sp.
ATTTTTCCAGCGCCTTTTTCAATCCATTTCCCAAACCGAGCGAATGAGCATATGCATCCTGTTTATATTCAATAAAACGGGTAACGGCGCGCCAGGAAAAAAGAGTTAATCTCAGGATATTCGGATAAGCCTTCATGCAAATTAACACGATCAAGAAAAGCAAGATTTGATTATGGCGGAATGATGCGACCATCAGGATGAAGAATAAAATAATTGTCAATAGACGGGCAAGACTCAAAAGTGGACGCGGCTTCTGGTCTTTTTTAGGACCCTTATTTATCCATCCAGTCAATGCAAAATAGAAAGGGAATGGAAATATCAGTGCCATTATAAAAGCTGCGTTGATCAGGCAATCCCTGTCTTGCAGGTGACCAAGCTCATGTGCCATTACACCTTGCAACTCATCATCGGAAAATGTCTCGAATATTTTACGCGAAATGAATATGGTTCTCCGGCCAGTGGCATAAGCATTCAAATTCTTTTCTTCGCAGATCCGTAGACGGATTTTTTTACTGAACGAGGAATTCTCCAGGACCCGTGAAAACAATTTTTCCAATTTTTGTTCTTCTGATAATATCGGCTTTCTGACCGGCAGTTGCCAGAATAATTTAAAATCCGCCAAAAACCAATTCGATAAAAAGCAAAAAGTGGTCCATAGGCATATCAGGTTGATCTTCGTCGCAGGGCGTAGCGAAAAACCAGCGATTTTCATTATATCAAATACAATTGTCGCCGAAAATAAGGTATACAAAATGACAATGGTTATTTGGATAAACTTACTCATGGGTTGCTGTTATATGGATGAACAATGGCAAAATCAAATGCCTTGAACGAATTTGCTTTGTAACGGTCAGTCTCATTATAGATAAAGCCATATTCACCGGGTTGAAGCGGGTGAGTGGGCTCCACTTCGAAAACCCCCTCTTTTACTTTTTTAATGGTGAAAGCGACTTTTACTGTGTCGTTTACATTGATGATTCCAGGCGCATGTGATATTTTTTGAAAACAGATCTGTCTTGCAGCTGGTGTCCGGGAGAACCTGACCAGAAAAAATTCTTCCGGGTTTTTAGCCGGGAAATCGAGTATGAAAATAAATAGTGGTTTTGTTTCGGAGATATTCAGTGGTGAATGAGTTCCCATCATAATTGTCTTGATGGTTTGGTTTACCAATGATCCAAAAGTTTTTTTCAGCATACCGACCGCCCCTTTGGAAGCATAACACAATAACTGATGGTCCTCTACCAGGGTATATCCCTTATCTGACCTGTTATATATCCCGGCGGGCATACGCAGCAAAGTATCCTCGGGGGCGGCGGCAGCACTCACACGCGCCTTGATGATCATGGAAAGCACAATATCATCAGGTGTTCTGCTTTTTTTCAATTCGATCACTGCAGCTGGCGAAAGGTCAAAATTGGTTTTTGATTTTTCAATCGTTGCTTTGATGATTGATGAACTGATCCCTGAACTCACCATGCTGACCACATCATTGTTGGTAAGCGGTTTTTCTATTGTTGGGGATTGCGCAAATGCTTTCAGTATTATGATTGACCCTGATATTGTTAGTGCCATGCGCAAAAAGAATATCCTCCGCATGGTTCATATATCTTTAGATTTTCTTGCTCGGCCGGTAGTTTTTTTCAATCCATTTTCGATGTCATCCCCGCCACCTTGAGAAATATCAGCAGGGGCCGCGACGCCTGAATCCGGCGCAGGGGTCAAATCGCCTTCACGAATCGTGATGGTTTTTGCCGCTGGATTTGCTTCGATCAAAATTTTTTTCATCCCCCCATTGCCTCTTAAAAATGCGGATTGGAGATTACCTCTTTGTAATGATTTGATCAACATGGGACGGTCCCAGTTAGCAGAAGGTGTTTCAATCGGAAAATGATCCAGCGCCGCGGAGAGATCGTAGCCATAACTTTCATGATAAGTGTTGATCTTAAAATTCTCACCTTCTTTTTTGCTCAGGTCAAGCTGTATCCAGGCATCGTATTTCTGTCCGTTTTTCCCAATGAGTTGTTTGAACACTGCGCGACCACAGAGCAGGTTATAACCTTCCTTCAGTGTCACCCCTTTACCTTTAAAAATTTTGAAATGGTGTAGTTTATTGCCAAGGGTGAGCACGTAATCTGAGAAAAAATAAAAACCATCCAGAGACGGTCTGCTGAAATACAGAATTGCGTCAATGGGATTGTTGTCGATCTTACTCGAAAAATAAAGCTCGAAGGAATTTGCGTTTTCCTTAATTTTTTCTTCAAGGAGACTCATCAGGCTCTCACCGAAGCCTAAATATTTAAGATCATCGGCAAGGAAATCATAGTTTGTTTTTTCCATGTTAAGCTGTTTGGTTTGGTAGCATAAAATTATTACCCAACCCGCATGGCAGCCTTATGAACTTAGGTGTTTGATTTATGAATTTGTGTATTATTTTTTTTGCGCCCGGAAATTTTCAGGCGAGTAACCGAATCTTTTTTTAAATGCAGCACTAAGGTTGGAATGATCAGGATAACCGCATCGTCCCGCGATTAGATGGACGGGATCGTTTGTTTCGCGCAGAAGATATTTAGCATGCTCCAGGCGTGCCGATTGGCTGTAATCAAAAATGGTTGCGCCGTAGAGATGTTTGAAAGTGTGTTGAAGTTTCCATTCGTTAAAGCCCGTAGCACGAGCAAGTTCTGCAATGCTGTATTTTTCACTCAGGTCAGAAACAATCATTTTCTGCGCTGCGATCGCGCGTTCTATATCATAAGGAGAATATTTCATTTCAGTATAAGAGCGCAGATCATTTGTCCTGTTTAATACTTCGACCAGCATCAGTTGCGCGCAGTTCTCGTAATAATAAGCAGCAAGCGCCGGGGGCATTTGGCAATGGAGCACCCTGTTCAGCACACCCAGCATAGAGGGGTTGAGAAATTGTGTTTGACCAAGTAAGTCCGCCTGTTCACCATGACTCACCTTTGCTAAAAATTTTGATAGCGATGTGGAATGTGCCGCAAATTTTTCCAGGTATGCGGGTGAATAGTGAATATCGAAAGTACTGTATAAATCTGCAGCGAAAAATTCTGAACGACTGTCTATGAACGGAAAATAAGAGAGGTCATATTGTTTATCAAGCAACTTGCTTTGTTTTTGTCCGTCCCACCATGAGATCATGTGCGCATGAATAGGAATGTGGAGTTCGAGCGCGGGAAAATCCCCCCTCGCACAGAATGTGGATTTATTTATGATGGCGTAGTGGCTATACCAGATGTCAAAACCTTCACCCGAAAAATGCGAAAACTGCATGGCACCATAGCCACCTGCCGCCTGCATTCGCGTGAAACCAGGAAGCTGGAAATTGTTTTTTTCAGGCGCTGAAGAGTTTTGAAATATTTCAACACGGCTGGCGCCTAGTTGTGATATTTCGAGCGGAGAAAATGCTGACTGGGTTTCTTCGTCCGACATGAATGCCAAATTAATTTACAAATGTAAGTACTAAAAATAATTCGCAGACCAGGTCATAGAACCGAATTGGAAAAAATGCAAAGTGGTATATAACGGGCACCGATTTAATTCATTGGCATCGTAACAAGGCATTATGTCTTAGGAAATGACCATATGCGAAAATGAGAATGTTACCAGAACAAAAAATGCAATATAAAATGATTTTAGGAAGACTAAATAAATTTCAACCACCATTGATCATGGTCAGCTTTGTATTTACCAAACCACTGGCAAGGCTTATATAATACCAATACCACGCCAATCCATATAAAATAGATCGCCCAAAGAGATAATCCACTTTGAATTCCTTTTGGTCTTCCAAAGGTACCCGAAGCAAAATCCATTTGCGGCCAGGTGAAGCCTTGGATAAACATCAATCCCAGCATGGCGACATGAATAAGGTAGAAGTGTACCAGGAAATAAAACAAAGGGACTTTCCCAAAGGCGGAAACAAATTTGAAAAACCATCCGCTTGCGATTTCCGAAAATGAAAGCATAATAAACATAGAGCCCAATGTGATCAGACAAAACAGCAATGATGGCGGATATTTGGCAACATTTATAAAAGAAAGCCATGTATAGAGCATATTTTTCTGAGTGGACCAAGGTCCCGGATCACCATATATATTGATGAAACGAATTATTGCAAACATAAACAAAGCACCCAGGCCAATTTGCAGGAACAGATTTTTTCTTTTGGCAAGCGGCATATCAAATAATTTTCCGGTGGCAAAGCCGATCAGCATAATGCCTAACCAGGGAATGGGAGGATAACTCATGCTAAAAACGGAATGTGGCGTAACCAGAAACGGACCTGGGTCAAAAAAAGGGGCCAGTACCAGTTTGATTATTGAGCCTTCTCTCAATGGAATAATTGGCACGAGATCGTGGCAGAAAATTATTAGCAGACCAACCATCCCAATTGCTTTTGATGATGATTTTAGCGATAATGCAAGAATGAAAAAACCAAACCCAATGGTAGCAATTACCTCGAAAATGAACCGGTGAAAGCCCAAATCAAAAAATATCCCAAAATTGACCAGGGTAAATTCCAGAATCATTAACCATAAAGCACGTTCCAGCAAAAATTTCCTGCTTTGGGAAACATCTCTTTTATTCTTACAAGATATATAAGCAGAAGTCCCCGCCAGGAAGACAAATGTAGGAGCACATAAATAGGTAATCCACCTGGTAAAAAATAGTGCGGGGGTGGTTGTAGACAGGTTAGTCGGACTCTGATCAATGGCATGAACGTGCATCATGTCCCGGACATGATCCAGTGCCATTATTATCATCACCAGACCCCTGGTAAAATCAATGCTATAAATTCTTTTCATAACCATTAATAACGATTTCTTTTTCGAGATCTGGGCGATCTGTCTTAAACCATCAATATAACGGCAATAAATAACCCATAACGAGCAAACCAGCCGTTTGATAACAGGAATAAGAATATCCGTGCAGTTTTTACCAGGATCTATATATTTCCCTTGAACCTGTGAGATACATGTCGGTATAGCCTTTCATTTTTTCTTTCATCATTTTCATTTCTTCTGTATCCTCTTTGTATTTGTCCCAGCTTTTTTCATACGCGGCCAGACTCTCATACCGGCTCACCATGACCACTTTATTGAACTGACCGGTCATATCGGTCATAACCTCTACGTTGTCATCACCCATCGTCATGACCTCTTTAAAAAGTTTGGCGAGTTTGGAAGCGTTGCCTGCTTTGGCAATAAAAATATCGTGTACGATAATCATATGGAAGTGTTTTAATGGTGAAAAAATATGCCTGATTCCCTGTAAAATTAAACGGAATATATTATTTAATTAAGTTTTATCATACAAAGCATCGCACCCGGAAAGCGTGAACGCCGTTTTTTGTCGATGGCCGGCCGGATCGTTGGAGAAAAAAACTGAATCTGCAGACAACCGGATAAAGAGAATGTACATAATCGTTCATGTGATCAATCCTCGCACGGCGCGTTATTTTAAGATCAACGAATTTGCGACGTCTGGCTTAACATCCTCAGCTCAAAATCGCCAGAATTCAGAAAAAAATGAAACCCAAAACGTCATTTCAGGACGAACCATTTTCAGTTGCTGGGAAATTTTTATTCTTTTTGATAAATACATCAGGCTAATTATTATCTTCGCGACGCCTTGGAGACCAAATACTTTATCATCCCTATTAACACGGCAAATGTTTGACCAAAAAATTCATCAACTGTCTTCGCATGTATGCGAAAATGACCTGATCGCCTGTAACTTGCTCAAAGGCATTGATCGTTATGAACAGTTCGCTATTCTGTATGACCTGGACAGGATCATGCTGAATCGTGTCTTTGATGCCGCACTTTTGCAGGAAGAATATGAGATATGCCAGGTAATCAGCGAAGTGAGTAAAGAAAACATGTTGTTGGAATGGTATGCGAACAGAAGCTTTTGACCGAAGAAAAATACTGCCCCGAAGGGTTTATTGCCACCGGATTATTTTTAATCGGACCTGATTTTTTTTTCTTATCGATTAAATTATAGAGAAAATACCCGAATATCAGGATCAGCAAAGCAAAAAACCATATGGTAAAATACTTTTTCATGACTTATCGATGTCCTGTATGCCCAAAGCCGCCGGTGCCTCTTTTTGTATCTTCGAGATCCGCTGCCGGTATTAATTCTGCTTTTTCCACTTTTTGAAAAACAATTTGCGCGACCCTTTCTCCGGGCTCAATAAAATTGGCCGTCTGTGAAAGATTGACCAGGATCACCTGCACTTCGCCACGATAATCCGAATCAATGGTTCCGGGCGAATTTAAAACGGTCAGTCCTTTTTTTATTGCAAGTCCGCTCCTTGGTCTCACTTGCGCTTCATGACCTGGCGGTATCTCAAAAAATAACCCCGTTGGAACCAATGTTCTTTCGAATGGCGCTATTTCTCTGGTTTGTTCGAGTGCTGCCCGCAGATCCATGCCTGATGAACCTGGTGTCGCATAGGCAGGCATCTCGTTAGTTGATTTGTTGACCACTTTTATTTTTATTATATCCATGTTGTTTTTTTCTAACGCTAAATTATTTCATATTCCGGTACGATTCTTGAAAACGAATTAAATAGACAAAAAGAATATATCATGACCACGTACCAAACGAAACTTTGCCTCGCCACCCTGAAAGATTATGAAACGGGTTTGCAGGTTGCAAAAAAAGAACCGGTTTTTATTTCCTGTGAATCCGAAGATGTCTGTGATGTTTTTGATGCCCTGCGCGATAATGAACCCTCGCATGACCAATGGTATGCAGTATTGGTAGTCCGTAAGGACGGAGAAATTGTCGAAGAAGAGATGTTCGACGCTTCGGTTATTGTTTACCGTTAGTTTTATCAGGTGATGCGGAAATCATTCCGTACATTTATCCGGTTTCCATATTACAAAAGAGTGACGGTATGGGCTGTTGCTCTGTTACTTTGCCCACCATATCAGTGTCTGTTGAAATAAATATACTAATATATTTAGTATATTTATTACTAATTTATTTAGTAATAATATTTACCTTAGTTCTTTCTCCCACAAGTTATGTACGTAAACTGTAAAACATATTTCAGCTTACGCTACGGCACTTTTGCCACCGATGAACTGGTCAAAGCTGCTGTGGAACATGGCGTGTATACACTGGCGCTTACCAATATCAATACCACTTGTGATGCCTGGGAGTTTATCAAATGCTGCCGAGCTGAAAATATAAGACCGGTGGTGGGGGCGGAGATACGAAACGGGGAGAAGTTGCTTTATATATTACTCGCTAAAAACAATTCCGGTTTTACTGCCATTAATTATTTTTTATCGTATCGCCTGACACGTGATGAATTGTTTCCGGAATTTCCGACTTCGGATATACATGACTGTTATATTATATACCCGCTTGGTGTAAAAACGCTCGGGGAACTGTCTGCTGATGAATTTATCGGTGTGCAATACACGGAGATCAATAAATTATATGGTCTAAGAAGAGAACTTGTTAATCAAAAATGTGTTGTTCGTCAACCCGTCACTTTTCAACGTAAAGGATATTACCATTTACATAAACTTTTAAGAGCAATTGATAATAATGTCCTCCTTTCGAAATTAAAACCGGAAAGCATTTGCGCAGCACATGAGTATTTTATTCCCCCCGGAAAGCTGCTGCAGGATTTTTCAAAATACCCGCAGCTGGTCATGAATACATACCGATTGTTGGAATCCTGCGCGATGAAGATGGAATTTGGAAAAGACAAAACCAAAAAAATATTCTCTTCTTCCAGAGAAAATGACGGCATTCTGCTTTCCAAGTTTGCTTATGAAGGCATGCTTACCAGGTACGGTGCGGATCATAAAGAAGCAAAAAGGCGAGTTGACAAAGAACTTTCTATCATCGATAAATTAGATTTCAATGCGTATTTTCTTATTACCCGGGATATCGTTTGTTATGCCCAGAGCCGCGGTTATTATCATATCGGTCGCGGCAGCGGCGCTAACTCCATTGTGGCGTACTGCCTTGGCATTACGGATGTGGATCCGATCGAGCTTGATCTTTTTTTTGAACGCTTTTTAAACCCGCATCGGACCTCGCCTCCTGATTTCGATATTGATTTTTCTCATACCGTGCGGGATGATGTCTTTGATTATATTTTTAAAAGATACGGCGAAGGCCACGTGGCACTGCTTGGCGTGTATGCTACTTTCAAATACAGATCGATCGTGCAAGCACTGGGAAAAGTATTTGGTCTGCCTGAAGCGGAAAGAAAACAACTCTCGGAAAATCCGGGGATGCCGGTCGCTGTAAATTCTATCCAGCATCATATTGTTTACTATGAAAAATTTTTAAACGGTTTCCCGGATTATATCGGCATCCATGCCGGCGGGGTGATTATTTCGGACGAACCCATATATAATTATACGGCACTTTTTTTACCACCCAAAGGTTTTGCAACCGCTCAACTTGATATGTATTACGGTGATGATATCGGTTTGTATAAACTGGATATCTTAAGCCAGCGCGGACTTGGTCATATCAAAGATTCACTCGGTATCATAAAAAAAAATTGTGGGATCGATATCAATATTCACGAAATTTCGACATTTAAAAAAGATGAAAATCTAAATAAGAATTTATCTATTGGCAATACGATCGGTTGTTTTTATATCGAGTCTCCTTCCATGCGTCATGTGAATCAAAAACTCCATTGTAATGATTATGAAACACTTGTTGCCGCGAGTTCCATCATCCGCCCTGGTGTCGGGCGCAGCGGGATGATGACTGCCTATATCGAACGCCACAACAATAAACCCTATCAAAGCCTGCATCCAAAACTCGCGGAAATTTTGAAATCCACCTACGAAGTGATGGTCTACCAGGAAGACATCATCCGGGTAGTGCATGAATGGGCGGGCCTTACAATGGCTGAAGCGGATCTCTTACGAAGAGCAACCAGTTTTAAATACCGTGTGAAAGATCAAATGGCCTTTTTACGCACTAAGTTTTTCAATAATTGTAAAGAGCTTGGGTATCCCGATTCTACTGTCGCCGAAGTGTGGCGGCAAATTGAAAGTTTTGCAGAATTCAGTTTTTGTAAAGCGCACTCCGCATCCTTCGCAGTAGAAAGTTACCAGAGCCTGCATTTAAAAACATACTATCCGCGTGAGTTCATGGTCGCGGTCATCAATAATTTTGGCGGATTTTACGGGAGAGAACTTTATTTCTATGAACTCCATAAGGCAGGCGCCATCATTCATGCGCCTTGTATCAACCGTAGCGATATCGAAACCAATATCAATGGCATTGATGTGCATGTCGGTTTTCACCACATCAAATCTTTGCGCACGGCTGTTGCCAAAAAAATTGTTTCGGAGAGAAACCTGAATGGAAATTATTTACATCTGCAGGATTTTGTCGAACGATCCAATGTCACACCCGAACAATTAAAAATTTTAATTCGTGTTGGCGCTTTACGCTTTACGGGGAAAAATAAAAAAACACTTTTATGGGAAGCGGTTTTTTTAGAAAATAAATACACAAAACACAGTCATCCCAGAGAATCTTTGTTTGTTCAACAGGAAAAAAAATTTGAAATACCGGAACTCGCCGTTTATGAAATGGATGATGTCTATGACGAAATAGAAATTTTGGAATTCCCGGTAGGTAACCCCTTTGATCTTGTCGAAGAAGATCCGCATCAATTTTTACCTGCAGCACAGATGAACAATCATGTGGGAAAAGTGGCGACTCTTCTCGGTTATCACATCACGCATAAACCAGTTACCACCATTTACGGCGATGCGATGAGTTTTGGCACGTTCATAGACGTTAGTGGTGATTGGATAGACTCGGTGCATTTTCCTGACGTACATAAACGCCTTCCTCCCAAATCCGGGTTTTATAAAATAACGGGCAGGATCATGAGTGATTTTGGCGTCTGCAGTCTTGAAGTGATCAACCTGGAAAGAGCCGCCATCAAAAAAAGAAGATCAAATCTGCTTGCAGAAAAATGAACCTTGACGCTCGCCATATCACCCATTTTGACCTCGACGCATTTTTTGTCGCAGTCGAATGTTTAAAAAATGCGAAGTTCAAAAGCAAACCATTGCTCGTTGGCGGAAAGGGGGACCGGGCTGTAGTCGCTGCCTGCAGTTATGAAGCGCGGAAGTTTGGCATTTATTGTGCAATGCCGATGCGACTTGCCAAAAAACTCTGCCCGGAGGCGATCGTGATCTCAGGCGACATGGAAAATTATTCCAAACATTCGCGCGTAGTGACCAACATCATTGCCGAAAGCGTTCCCCTTTATGAAAAAACATCCATTGATGAATTTTATCTCGATTTAACGGGCATGGATAAGTTTTTTGGATGCAATTTATTTAGTGAAGAATTAAAAGAAAAGATCACTAAGGAGACAGGGCTTTCCGTAAGTTTTGCGTTGGCGAGTAATAAACTCATCAGCAAAGTTGCGACGGGTGAAGTGAAACCAAACGGACAAATTGAAATTCCCTTTGGTGAAGAAAAAAAATTTATTGCGCCCCTCAACGTGGAAAAACTCCCAGGCATAGGGCGTGAAAGAGCGGAAATGCTCTACCAGATGGGCGTGGAAAAAATTGATACCTTAAGCAAGATTCCGGTGGGAGCGTTATTTAAGGCGCTCGGCAAGGAAGGAATCGAATTTTCACGCAAGGCAAATGGGATTGATGAAACTCCGGTTATTCCTTACCGTGAGCATAAATCCATCTCAACTGAAAAAACATTTCAAACTGACACGATCAACATCGAATTTTTGCACAGCGCCCTCGTGCGCATGACCGAAGAAATTGCTTTTGAATTGCGCAAACAAAATAAACTCACCGGTTGCGTTACGGTAAAACTGCGGTATGCCAATTCTGATACCGTCTCCAGGGAATTGATGATCTGTTACACGGCAGCAGATGATGTCCTGCTGAAAGTTGCGCTCGAACTTTTTGATAAATTATTTGAAAGAAGAATGCTGATCAGGTTACTGGGAATTCGATTCACGCATTTAATTCCTGGCAATTATCAAATTAATTTATTTGAAGATACATGCGAAACGATCAAACTATATCGAGCGATAGACAGCGTGAAGTATCGTTATGGTCCGCAGTTTCTCAGGAGGGCAAAGGCGATCATTAAAAGCCAATGATCTTATTTCGGACATAACACCAAAAGTCTCAATAAACCGGCTCACCAGTCTGCACCAGTACCGCTTACTGGTCAGAATATCTTAAAAAAGATCAATGACGAAATACCGATGCCCGTCAGTTTATCCCTGCAAGATCTGTTTCCCTGATCTTTGATCCCCTGATCAGCAGCCAGAACATAAATACCAATTCCCCCAAACCTGCAATCATGATGATTGTAAAATTTATCCTAAGACCTGGAAATAAATAAGGCTGCATATTATCCATCAGCCAGCCTGAACCGGCAATGACCAAAAGAATACCTATGATTCGGGGAATATACCCTGACCGGTAAACCAAATATCCGAGGAGGCAGAGATGTATTCCAAAAAATATATATGCCAACGACCACCCGGATCGGAAGGCCCGAAGGGAAAGTTCAACTTGGGAATATGTTTGATCCGGATTAAAAATTGCAGGCATACCGGTGTGATGAAATAACTGCAAAACAGTAACCAGGTTAAGCAGTGCAGCCAGGCTGACAATCGTATAAACCAACCTGAACCAGGCGGCGAATAAAGAGACATTTTCATTTACGGGTTTTAATAAAATA
>DATGFZ010000195.1:0-2429 GCA_035308805.1 Puia sp.
CGGGGAAGAAATTGAGAAAGGAAATATTATTGATGCCAAAGAAACCCTGAATGATATAAAAGAGAATGAACAAAAAATAAATCATCATGGTAAAAGAGCAGATGCAATTGTAAAAGGAATGTTGCAGCACTCCCGGTCAAGCACAGGTGTAAAAGAACCTGTCAATATTAATGCTATAGCTGATGAATGCCTGAAATTAAGTTACCACAGTGTTCGGGCAAGAGACAAATCTTTCCGGGCTAATCTAAACGCAGAATTTGATGAAAGCATTGACAAAATCCCGCTTATTCAACAAGACATAGTTCGTGTGCTAATTAATTTATTCAACAATGCCTTCTATGCAGTTGGAGAGAAAAGCAAGCAACAGATTCAAGGATATGAACCCACGGTTTCAGTTCGTACAAAAAGGATTGGTGACAAAGTTGAGCTAAAAGTGAGGGACAACGGCAATGGCATTCCACAAAAAGTGGTCGATAAAATATTCCAGCCGTTTTTCACCACGAAACCGACAGGTAAGGGTACGGGGCTGGGATTATCTCTCAGCTATGATATTGTAAAGGCACACGGTGGAGATATTGCTGTCAATACAAAGGAAGGAGAGTATACAGAATTTACAGTGCAATTACCCATCTCATAAATCCCCTCTCGCTTCGGGATCACTACATATGAATTTATTGAACAATTGAAATTTGCTTGAGTAAACAAATCGACATGTTGGTATTTGAATTAGTTATAACCGTGCCCCATGAAAACAAAATGAACCAGACAGATTTTATAGTTGTTGATAGTTTTTCTTATCTTTTAACATTTAAAACAAAACTGGCACACCAAAGGACTTGACCTGAATTATTGTTTTGTAATAACATTATTAAAGCTCATGGCGGAGAAATAAAAATGGAAACAAAAAACGGTTAAATCACATCATTTATTATTCAATTATTTGTAAAATAAAATGTACGGAACCATTATCAAGAAATCATTTTGCACATTCTTTGGGTTATTTATAATGCAAGTTTTTGTTTTTGAGCAGCAGGCTTTTTTAGATAGTCTTGTACAAAAATTGAGAGCGGCTAATAAAGAAGATACATCGAGCGTAATAGCACTTAGTTCAATAGCTACTTATTATGCCTTTGTTCAATTCGAAAGTTGTCCTTTTTATGCCAGACAAAGGCAAATGATCTTTCAGAAAAAATAAATTATCCAAAAGCACATGGCGGTGAATTGAAGTGGAGACAACTGAGGGAGAAGGAAGTGAGTTTATAATTAAATTATCAGCAGAATAAAAGATGTAACCTATAAAATGTAATGAAGAATACCACAACTATACTATTGCTCTTATTAAGTTCCATCGAAACAGTAATAGCACAGGCGACCAATGACATTGTTTCTTTTCGGCAGGTGCCAATGGCCCTGCGCATTCAAATTGGGTTTTTATTTATATTTGTTCTTCTCGGTTTACTTTTCTTAATGCTATTCATTTTCTATCCGCGGCAAAGGCTAAATATTTATTACTCATTGTATAATATCGGTCTGGCACTAATCATAATAACTCAGCAAATCGCTAGTTCAAACGCTCATGGCTCTTTCACGGCAGGTGCCCAGGGATTTTTAAACCGGATGATTGGAATGAGTATTTTATTATTCATTTTGTATGCAATTGACCGCATCAAACCGGTTTACTGGTTCTTTGTTGGTTTTACTTTATGTATTGATTTTCCGATGAGTCTTATTTTAAAGGAGAAGTATGCTTTTACTGAAAACTTCGTTCATGCAACTTTCACTGTAATCTGCTTTTTTCAAGCTGTGGCGGCATTTAAAAG
Source organism: Puia sp. (assembly GCA_035308805.1). GTDB lineage: Bacteria > Bacteroidota > Bacteroidia > Chitinophagales > Chitinophagaceae > Puia. Next base: position 1,821 of record DATGFZ010000195.1, read on the forward strand.
TAAAAGTGCAGGTAGCTGGTTAATAGGCCTGGTGGCATTAGCAGTTGTATTGATTAATATTGACTCTATTCTCTCGTTGTTTGGAAAAGAAGGAATAGTACCTGGTCCTGTTTTGGGAATTACGCCGTTTGTGATCACTATTAGTGTGGTTGTTTATCTTGCTCTCCGATATGCCCGCACAAATACTTCTCTTGAACAGCAATTAATTCAGGTACAACGCCTTTCAGAAGAAAATTTACAGAAGGAACAGGAGCGGCAACAATTGCTGGCTACACAAAATGAAACATTAGAAAAGCAGGTGAAAGAGAGAACGTTAGAATTAAACAAATCGCTGGAAGGACTACGAGCAACACAATCACAACTTATACAGTCAGAAAAAATGGCTTCACTTGGTGAACTTACTGCTGGCATTGCGCACGAAATTCAAAACCCGTTGAACTTTATCAATAATTTTTCGGATGTAAATTCAGAATTAATAGAAGAAGTCGGGGAAGAAATTGAGAAAGGAAATATTATTGATGCCAAAGAAACCCTGAATGATATAAAAGAGAATGAACAAAAAATAAATCATCATGGTAAAAGAGCAGATGCAATTGTAAAAGGAATGTT
>DATGFZ010000196.1:0-6027 GCA_035308805.1 Puia sp.
CGCGCGGGCGAAATAAAACAACAAAAGAGGTTTTACAAACCATCACGCAGAATGCTTTGATAATGGGAATCAACAGTGATATTTTATGCCCCGTTGAAGAGCAAAGGTACCTTTTCAAATATTTACCTAACGCCACACTGGTTGAAATTGATTCTGCTTACGGCCATGACGGTTTTTTAGTTGAAACGGAAAAAATCTCCGAGCATTTGGGGAAATGGATTAAAAAGAACACGAATGATGATTTATGAAATACGAATGATACACGAACAATTCATCATTATACCCAATACCAGATTGCTCAACCCCGATGCTAAAGAGTCAGTCTTCCCTGATAATAATCTAAAATCTTCGCACGGAAAATATAATTGTATTTAGCGATCGTTAAATTAATATTCGCCCTGTCAATATTATTTTTTGCAAGAAGATATACATCGGAAGTTATTACTCCTTCATTAAATTGTATTTCTTTTATGCGAAAAGATTCAGCGTAACCGTCTACAGCGTCCTCGTCAGATTTTAGCTGGCTGCTTGCCATTACCATATTTTGATAAGCTTGCTCAACAATCTGTTGTAAACCAAGCCTGGTCGATACAGCATTGTATTTTGCATTTTCAAGATTAATTTTTGCCTGTTTAACATTGTTTCTTACGCGCAAATAATTTAAAATCGGGATATTAAGGGAAAGATAAACCTGGGTGTATTTATTATTTTTGAACTGATCATTAAAGGAAATATTCTTGGTGGTAAAATCTTGTTGTTGGGATATTACATTATAGTTTGTACCACCAACTGTTACATAATCGGAAGTTGTTACATTATTTACTGCTCCAGGAATGCTTACTGTTGCTGCATTTGAGTAACTCGTGGAAACTCCACCCCCCAGCGATAATGTTGGATAATATTGACCACGAACAGCCGCAACTCCTTTTTGCTGAGACCTAACTTTAAGATCTGCTGATTTTATTGAAGGAAGTGTATTCAACGCGATATTATAAATACTGTCTGGACTCCCCTGATAGTCTGCCATTTGCAGGTCAAGAGGAATTTTTTCATATTGAACTTCTCTTTTATACGGCACATTCAGCAATTGGAATAAATTGATCTTCGCAGTTTCCAATGTATTTACTGCCGCTGCAATATTGGCCAGGTCTGTTGCGTATTGGCCTTTAAGATCTGAGAGACTGTACAACAATAAAAGCGCTCCGTCTTTATTTTGAAGATCCAATCTCTCTACTTGTTTCTGATCAACATCGGCTTGCCTGCGGCTCACATCCAACAGATCCTGGCTGCTCAGAACTTGTAAATAAGCAAGCAGCACACTCAACGTGATATTTTGCTTTTGTTGTTCAAGGTCAAGCTTGCTCGCATCGTACGCCAAAGAATACTGCTTGATAAAATTTTGAGTTTGCAATCCACTGAATAAAATAAGATTTGCACTGATGCCATAACTTCCATAATTGATTTGCTGATTAACATACTGATAGGTATAAGTATTCAAACTTCTACCGAATGATATCGTCTGCGACCCGTTAGCGTTTATGGTGGGAAGCATATAATCTATCTGCTGATTTTTATTTACCTGCGCTGTTTGTCTTGTTATATCGCTTTGTTCCACTACAAGATCATTTTTTATGGCAATATCAACGGCTTGTTTTAATGTAAGCACATCACCTATAACTGCATTAGAATTTTGCGCGCTGATTTTCACAAACGATACAAAAAAGATTATCAATAACAGACTAATTTGTTTCTTCATAACTATACTTATTAAAAATTTTGCTTTTTATTTTAATTTATTGTTTCAATTCTTCCGTCAAGTAGATTGATTACGCGCGACCCATAGCCGGCATTTTTTTCCGAGTGCGTAACCTGTATGATCGCAACTCCATCATTATTTAATTGCTGAAATAATTCCATAATTTCTTCCCCCTGGCGTGAATTAAGATTTCCTGTTGGTTCATCTGCCAGCAATAATTTTGGTTTTGCAATTAATGCACGCGCTATACCAACTAGCTGTTGCTGCCCACCGGATAATTGCGTTGGAAACAAATCCTTCTTGCCGACGATCTGAAAACGATCAAGAATATCGGCAACCATGGCCTGTCGTTCAGATGATTTAATGTTTTGATAAATGAGTGGAGTTTCAATGTTTTCATAAACTGTCAGTTCATCAATTAAATGATAGGCCTGGAAAACAAACCCGATATACTGTTTATACAAATGCGAGCGTTGTTTTTCCTTCATTGAATGAACCGGGTTACCCATAAAAAAATATTCACCTTCAGAAGGATCGTCAAGCATGCCAATAACATTTAGCAGTGTGGATTTCCCCGAACCCGAGGGGCCCATAATGGAAATAAATTCTCCTTCTTTTACATGCAGGTTAATATCTTTCAAAATAAAATTTGGTCTTCCATTGATATTAATCCATTTCGAAATTCTCTTAAGATCTATCATAATAGTTGTTTATAAAGTTTCTCAATTATAAAGGTTGATTTTCTTTGCAAATGTTGCTTTTTCCCATTTACAAAGTTCATCATTTTGAACCAACCGGTATTGTGTTATTTAACCTGGTTGTATCGAAACCGGTTATCATCCGCTTCCATCGGCCAACGGGCTGAATCAAAGCCTTAAGGTGCTTTTCCTATTTCACTGATCATTCATTTTGTACAATCAGGCAAATAAGCAGGGAATCGCGATTTGGACATTTTCGCTGATCCCACACCATTTCTCCATTGTCTCATTCTGATCTCAAACTTTTCACTGGGTTTCCAAGCGCTGCTTTTATTGCCTGGAAACTTATGGTCGCAAATGCAATGACGATGGCAATAATTCCCGAGATTACAAAAACCCACCAACTGATATTAATCCGATATGCAAAATCATCGAGCCATTTATTCATTACCAGCCAGGTTAATGGAATGGCAATAAGAAATGCAATGGTTACTAAGCGCAAAAAATCTTTTGACAACAGCAACAGCAATTGCGGAACAGACGCACCAAGAACTTTCCGTACACCAATTTCCTTTCTTCTTTGCAACACATTATATGATGACAATCCCGAAAGCCCGAAGCACGCAATAAGAATTGCCAGCCCAGAGAAAATAGTGAATATAGTCCCAAACATTTCGTCGGATTTATATTGATGGTTAAACGAATCATCGAGAAAAAAATAATTGAATGGATCTGATGTAAAATATTTTCTCCAGGTTTTTTCAATAGAAGCCACGGTTTGGTGAATATTTTCTTTTCCGATTTTAACCGAATAGTATTCGCGCGCAGTGGGAAGAAGTAAGATGATCATCGGCTGTACTTTCTTCTGCAACCCTTCATGATGAAAATCTGCCACAACTCCAACGACGGTCAACGTATCTCTGCGAATTACTTTTTGACCGATCGCCTCGTTATCACTTTTGAAACCCAACAATTTTGCAGCCTCTTCATTGAGCATAACTGCTTTGCTGTCCGTTGTAAAGCTCGTAGAAAAATTTCTGCCGGCTTTTATTTCAATATTAAAAGAAGGTACAAAATCATAATCAACACCCAGATGGTATAAAGTAACACCCTTGCTGTTTGCGTCCATTCTGCGAATATCACTTGTCCAGTAAATTTCATTGCCCATTACCGATGTTGATGCCGTAATATTTTTTACATTGGATTGGCGCAATACTTCCTGTTTGAACGGTTGAAAAACATTTAGGTAAAAAGAATCCTGGATCGCCGTCGATCCGTTAATGACCAATGTTTGACTGATATTGGTACCGAGTTTTTGATTGCGCATATAACTCAGTTGCTGATAAACGATCATCGTCCCCGCAACTAAAATGACAGAAGTAATAAATTGAACCGTAATAAGCGATTTGCGCAATAACACACCGCCACCTGTATTTTTAAAAATCCCCTTTAAAACTTTAACCGGCTGGTACCCTGACAAAACAAAAGCAGGATAAATTCCAGATAAAAAACTCCCTGCGAAAAACATCAATAAAAATCCCGCCCAATAACTTAAGGGCATTGTAAAATTCACTGGCGATTCCCTGCCGATAAATTCATTGAATGCAGGTGTGATAAGGTAAGCAGTCATAAAAGCCAGCATCAAGGCAACAAGGTTCAGCATGAAACTTTCTGTAAGAAATTGCCGGATTAGATCCGAGCGAAACGCGCCAAGCACTTTGCGGACTCCAACTTCTTTTGCCCTTTCGACTGAACGTGCCGTTGCAAGGTTGATATAATTTATCCATGCGATGAATATGATAAGAATGCCGATCAGAAACAAAAAGCCAACGGTTTGTCCGTCGCCATTGACTTCCGCTTCCTGGTTATAATTTGAATACAAATGAATATCAGCAAGTGGAAGAAGATGCAATTCGGCTTTTTCGTTATTTGCTTTAGCCCATTTTCGATTGTTCATGTGCAGATCACAAAATGCAGGCAATTTTGATTCTATCTTTTTCAGACCGGTCCCCGGTTTGAGCTTCAGATAAGTATAAAAATCATACCAGCCCCAGCTTGTTTCTGTTGCATTTGACGTGTCTCCTTCCAAACGATTTCTTTTACCCATCGTTGCGTAAGAAACCAAATAATCAATAATAAGATGAGCATTTTTCGGATAATCTTTAAAAACTCCGGTTATCAGGTATGTTTGGACAAATATCGGGTCTTTAGATGTCAGCGTTTTTCCAACAACATCAACGGTCCCAAAATATTTCTTAGCGATGGTTTCCGAAACGATCATCTTATCGGGAGCATTCAAGGTGCTTTGCGAATTTCCCTTTACTAATTGAAGTCCAAGCATATCAATCGAGGACTGATCAGCATAGTATCCCTTTTTCTCATTGAATTTTATATCTTTCTCAGGATTTGATAATAATAATTCTGCATCGTGGAGGCGACAAAAATCTTCCACTTCAGGGAATTCTTTTTTTAATGTTGGACCGATCGCAGGATAAATGGTTGCAGATTTCCATGCAAGTTGTCCTTGTTGATATTCATCCAAACGAATTCTGACAATATCGCCCGACTGCTTATTAAATTTCTCATAACTTCTTTCGTAAGAAACATATTGAAAGATAAGCAGGCAACACGTCACGCCGATGGCCAGTCCGAAAATATTTAGCAGAGTATAACTCATGCGCCTGGTAAGATTGCGAACTGCGATTTTGAAATAGTTTTTCAACATAAAAAAAATTTAACACACAATTTTAAAATTACTCAATGATACCATGGGCTATTGAATAATTATTATATATTAACCATAGTCTTACTCAGTTCTCAGACTCTTTACCGGATTTACGTTTGCCGCTTTCAGCGCGTGGAAACCTACCGTTAGCAAGGCGATAAGAAGAGCAATGATTCCTGCTGAAACAAACATCCACCACTGAATGGGTATGCGGTAAGCAAAATCCTGCAACCATTTATTCATTGCCCACCACGATATAGGCGCAGCCAGCATAATAGCTAATATTACCAGACGTAAATATTCTTTAAATAACAATCGAACGATACCCAGGACGGATGCGCCTAACACTTTTCTTATTCCTATTTCCTTGGTTCGCTGAAAAGCAGTCAGAACGGCAAGCCCAAACAAACCTAAGCAACTGATAAAAATGGTCATTCCTGTTGCCAGGTTGATCAATTTAGACAAATGTCTTTCCTGGACATACATGTTTTCTAATTCTTCATCATAGAATTTGTATGAAAAAGTTTCAGCAGGATAAAATTGATACCATTTTTTCTCAATTGCTTGCAATGTTGCCTGCCATTGAGAGGGGTTTCTGCTTTCCAATTTTATGTTGAAGGTGGAGAGATTATCCTTTTCACTCTCCAGTGCCATTGGATCAATGGTTTTATAGAAATTTTGCATATGAAAATCTTTTATAACTCCAACAATTGGATATTTATTATTTTTTTGCCCGATGAATCTACCGATTGCATCTGCTGGTGTCGCAAATCCAAATGCACGCACCGCAGTTTCATTAATTACAAGTTCGTTGGTAGTATCCGAAGGGTAGAGATTTCTGCCCGCCA
>DATGFZ010000197.1:0-1668 GCA_035308805.1 Puia sp.
TTCCCGCTGGGCAAAAGGAAATAAGGGCGGTGAATCTGAAAAGATCATCGGCAAGTGGATGAAGAAAAACGCTGTGCGAGACAAAGTGATCATAGCTACAAAAGTTGGCAAGGAAATGGCGTCGGATAAAAAAGGATTATCAGGAAAATATATTCTCAATGCCGTTGAAGATTCATTAAAACGTTTACAAACAGACTATATTGATTTATATCAATCTCACGATGATGATACAAATACCTCATTTGAAGAGACACTCGAAACCTATAACCATCTAATTAAGCAAGGGAAAGTAAGAGCAATCGGTGCATCTAATTATAAAGCTTCAAGATTGACAGAATCGCTTGCAGTAAGCAAGGAAAATAATTTACCCCGCTACGAGAGTTTGCAGCCCTTATATAATTTGTTCGACAGGAATGATTTTGAAAGAGAGCTTCAAAAAGTTTGCATTGACAACGAAATAGGAGTAATGACTTTTTATTCTCTGGCACGCGGATTTCTAACGGGCAAGTATCGGTCGGAAAATGATCTGTACAAAAGTGCGCGCGGAGAAGGAATAAGAAAATATCTGAATCACCGCGGCATGCGCATTATTCAGGCACTTGATAATATTTCACAGCAATATCGATCAACACCCGCTGCAGTTTCATTAGCCTGGTCAATCGCTCAACCAGGGATCACTGCCGCCATTGCAAGCGCGACAAGCATTGAGCAATTGCAGGAAATAATGCAGCTCACAGAGATAAAATTAGACAATACAACGATGGAAACACTAATGAAAGCAAGCGCTTATTGAAATTACAGCTATCAACCAATTGCCATCAGCCGACAGCTGTAAAAAATTATTGAACTTTTACCTTGATCGTTGCGGCCAGTTTAGCGCCATAGGAGCGATGAATGCCATCCGCATATTGTAAAGTGAGTGTGTGTTTGCCGGGAGTCAATTTTACTTCAGCAGAACTTTGCGCTTTTCCAAAATGCAGATGCGTTGAGTCTTTCGGAACAATTGTTCCTGCCGCAATTGAATCCCCCGCATCGATCAACAAGTGATGATGCCCCGACGCCGGTTTTATTGCTCCCGCCGTATCTAAGGCAATCCCTTCTACCCCAAACTCTATTTTTACCGGCGATTTTACCGTTGCGCCATCTTTCAAATTTTTGAAAAATACCTTCGCCCCTGCAGGCACATCTGGCAACGGAGCAATCATTGCTGTTGAATCCATATGATGCATCGTTGTATCTTTTGCGGCTGCAGTTGTATCACTGCCGCTTGCCGATTTATCGCCGGATGAATTGCAAGCCATCAATGCCACTAATAAAAAAATGGGAATGAAACTGATCTTTTTCATGATGAATTTTATTTTTTAAATGTTCAAAACAATTACAAATGAAAGACAAGAAAATAATGAGGTACAGAAATAACAAAAAGAGGTCTCGGAATAAGGAAAGATAAAGTTACTACAATTAGTGTTATCCTTTTATCCAAACTGTTTTTTCCCCAATCGGCTTTCTGGTTCCTTTCGCAGAGGGAGTTTGTACATACCCAAGGTAAAAAAATCCCAGCAGCTTATCCGCGGCATTCAGCCCAAAAAAGCTTTTTGCCTCTTCGATATAAGTAACGCCACCGCTGCTCCAATAGCCGCCAAGTCCATATGCAACAACAGATAAAAA
>DATGFZ010000198.1:0-4422 GCA_035308805.1 Puia sp.
ATCCGTCTGCCCAATAGGTATTTAAGAATTCACCATTAAGGTAAGTGTGGATCTTTATCATCGGCGAAGTATCTGTTTTGTGAATCGCAAATTCATTCAGTCCGTAAGGAACTTTTCCAAAAAGTGGTCTGTTCGCATCCAGGTGAATGAGCGATCTTTTATCAATAACAAAAGTGCGATTAGCCAGCGAATTAACAGCAGTTACCATTTCTTCTTTACCAATGCTTGCCAAAAAACCCAGGCGCCCGAAATTAATTCCCAGCACAGGAATATTCTTATCCTGCACCAGCGAAACCGTATCGAGTAGGGTGCCATCGCCACCAAGACTAATGAGAAAATCAATTGACTCATCCAGATCCTTCGAATCATGGAACACGGCAACCCCACCTGGAATTGAAAAAGAAGAACTGATCCTTTCATGAAAGGGCAAATGCACAACCGGCTCGATTTTTTGTTTTATCAATTCATGAAATAATTGCTGGATCCCGTTTTGTAATGCTGAATCAATTATGCGGCTGTATATGGCTGCTTTCATTTATGTACTTATTTTCAAACTATATTTTTGAATGGCTTAGAAATCATTTCTGATGTGTAAAAATAGCCCGTTTTGACCTAATTGATTAAAACTGTAATCAAGCCTCAGTACCAGGTCATAGAATGTGACAATGTCCAAACCCAAACCGGCAGTATAGAGCGAACGATTCACCAAAGAATTTTGTGTAAAATTCTTATTGTACACGTATCCAAAGTCAGAAAATATACATGCATAGATCCGGAACGGAACAAATGCGTGCGATGGAACTGACCGCAAAAAAGGAACCCTGAAATTAAACAATTCCCTAAGCAAAGAATTTCGAAACATTGTTCCCGCAACGCCATCCACCACATACCTGTCAAGACCGCGCAAATACAAATCCCCGTAACCTAAATATTGCTGATTAAAAAAGGGCTGGTCCAACGGCAATTTTACCATTGCCTGGTTCTGTGTAACAAAAAAAGTCTTCCACGCGATGTTCCAGCTTTCGGTGCTTTTAAAATAAAATTGCGTCATGTTCATGTTGGAATTAATCCCTCTTTTCAGCAATCCCGTTTCAAACATCACCCCTTTAAGGGGATAAGCCACATAATCAACGTTGGTATAGTTTAATGCATAAATAAATTCAGGAAAGACGATATTTCTCTTGTCATTGTTGAAATAATAAGGATTGAAAACAGTGACTGCGCTGTCAATGGATACCGTATTGATATTTAACCGGAAAAGATGCCTTACTTTTAGCGCAGGCCGATAATAATAGCGGAGAGAAAAAGAAAATTCTTTGCTCAGATATTTCCCGGAATACGATACCGTATCAGCATTAACAAAATACTGCTCGTTATTCATTGTTGAAGCATCCAATTGCTTCATCGCAGCATAAGTAGCGCTGATACCAAATCCGCTTTTTAAATTCTTATCGATATAGGGATTGGTATAGGCCAGTTCCACCTGTTGCGAATAGCCGGTAATGAGCCATGCCATCAGGTTATCATTTCTTCCCGTAAAATTGAAATGCGTGTATTTTATCCCGTAATTAACGCGGCTGAAACTGTAATTTTTTTCTCCCCAGGCTGCAAGGTTCCTGTCAATGGGAACAAAATACGGAACAGGGAAAATATACCAGCGTTCTTTTACATCGATCTCGACATCAACTGTATATCCCCTGAATCCTTTTAAATAAACGACAACGTCATTGAATAAAAGGGTATTGATGAGGTTATCATGACCCCTGCGAAATGCCTCCACCAGTGCCGGCAGGTTGACGGTATCTCCTTTTGCAAATGATAGTTCCCGCTCAATGATATAAGATTTTGTTTTTTTGTTGCCCGTAATATGGATTTCACCGATAACAAACGGCGTGCTGTCATTCAAAGGCGAAAGATTTTTTTTTGTATCCGCGGTATCAAATGCAGCGGCATACATAATTTTTGGATCACCGGTATGCGGCTGCGCGAACGCGTTAAAAAAAAATAATGTTGTAAAGAAGGCTGGCCAATATTTTAACTTTGATATAATTATAGCCGTAAGTCTATAAGGTTTGCCCATTTATTAAATGTAAATAGAAAATAGGGGTTCTTATATGTTCAGGTAATTCATGAGATGATCGTAGTTGTCGCGCAATTCGTTTTGATATAATTCTTCTCCGAAATAATATTTAACGCGATATTCATAACGTTGAAATGTCGCAACGATGTCAGCAATTTCCAGTTTGTTTATTTTTAAAGTAACAAAAAAACTGCCGATCTCGTTATCTGAATAGGTATTCAGTTGGGTTATCTGCGCATCGTTAGTTTCTACCAATTTGCTTATTTCTGAAAAAGAAAAATCTACCTTATCCATTTCCAGTACAATAATTCCACCGTTTTCATTTGCACCAACGGTTCCGCTTAACTGCCGAAACAGGTCGGCTACGGATATCGCGCCCAAATACTCGGAATCTTCTTCAACTACGGGTACCACAGTCAGGTTAAATTCATTCACGCGTTGGACGGCTTCAAAAAAATGGGTGTTGGCATGAACGACGGTTTTTGAAAAAGAATTTTCCAGGTGAGATATCAATTCCTGTTCATCCGTTGCATTGAGTAATACATCTTCATTAATCAATCCCAGTAATTTATTTTCGGCAACTACGGGCAGATCGGCAACATGAAAATCAGACATAAGATCCAGCGCCTGGGCAACTGAATCGCCGGGGTTTAGAGATGGTAAAGTATCTGATATAATTTCTCTATTCAGCACGTGTACAGGATTTTTAATTAATGACCGGAAACCTTACGCAATGGCTGCAGGTTCGTTCAATTTTGTAAGAAATTTATGCAAAATCTTATTGAATTCATCTGGAACTTCCATCATTGGCGCATGTCCGCACTTGTCAATAAAATGCAATTCACTGTTGGGAATCAGACGATGAAACTCCCTGCCAACGAAGGGGGGAGTTATGGCGTCATTGTTACCCCAGATCAATAACGTCGGTTGTTTGATTTGATTGAGTTCTTCGCCCAGATTATTTCTGATCGCACTTTTGGCAAGTGCAATTATTTTTAAAGCCTTTAAACGGTTGGTAACAATTTCATAGACCTCGTCAACAAGTTCTTTGGTGGCTATGTTAGGATCATAGAATGTAAGTTCTGCCTTCTTTTTGATATACTCATAATTTCCGCGTTTAGGATAGGAATCGCCCATCGCGCTTTCAAATAAACCTGAGCTCCCCGTAAGCGTTACGGACCTAATTCTTTCAGGATGCCTCAATACATGAACCAAAGCAACGTGACCCCCCAGCGAATTTCCGAGCAAATGAATGCCTTTATAATTTCTGCTTTCTATAAACCGATAGACATATTTTTCCAAACCGCCAACAGTAGTATGCAATAAATCCAAATCAAACAACGGCAACATCGGCACCACTATTTTATAATGATTGCTGAAGTATTCTACCAGATTCGTGAAATTGCTCAAAGTACCAAACAACCCGTGCAAGAGCACTAGGGGTTGGCCTTCGCCCGCTTCAATAAACCTGAACTTATCCTGTTGTTGTATTTCATATTGCATTAGCCGTGTAATCCTCCTGCACTAAATTAATTGTAAAGTAAACAATTTAAAATCATAATTGGTTTTGAAACTGCATCGTTTCCATTGCAATTTACAATAACTATTTTCTATTAATGAGAATATAAGCAGTTTGTAAAATGATATTTTAACAATAATTGGCTTTAGTTGATCAATTAACAATGGTTAATGGCAGTTAGAGGCGCTGCGATTGAATGACAAACATTCTCTGAATTAAAAATCCATTAATTAATTATTAAAAAAGAATCATTGCGCAGCTTTCCCGAAAAAATCCTCGAGTTGTGCGAACATATCTTTAAAAACGGGAATCAGATCTGCCACTTTATTGATGATAAATGGACCATAAGGCTCGATAAAATGATATGTTTTTGATGAAGCAATAACACCATCAGATAAAACATGCGCTTTGGTAAGATAAAATAATACAACACTCAAAATGGCCAGATAGACGACCGCATATAAAATCACTCCGCCAAGCTTATCAACCCATGTCAGCAGGGTGAATTTAATGATGGATTCCAGGATTCGTTCAAACCACCTCACGATAAATACTACAATCAAAAAAACTATAACGAATGAAATTATGGGAAGCCATTTCGACGATACGTGTACGCCACTTTCCTTTAGATGATTTGCAACCAGCGCTGATAATTTAATAGCTGCAGCCAATCCGATAATTAGTGAGAGTAAAGAAAAAATAGCCACGATCAACCCGCGTCGCAAACCTTTTATGATTGCGCCGAAAAGAAAGATTAAAAAAAGAATATCTATGATCAATTGTTCTATGGTTTGCTTTCAGTGTACCGGTGAGGATGGACAGG
>DATGFZ010000199.1:0-6433 GCA_035308805.1 Puia sp.
GCCAAAAACAAGTTCTTAATACATGATCAGCAGAAGAAATATCCGGGTCAAGGTGATGCAGACTCTTTACTCACTCGAAACCTGTGGACAGTCGGGGTCACCAGGAGAATCAGTAAAAATCTTAGAGAAACACCTTACCCAGTCAAGGCAGCTTTTCATTTACCTTATTCATTTTATAGTCGAGTTGGCGCAGTACGCTGAAATCGAATCCCGCAGGCGTTCGGGCAAACATTTGCCGACTTTCGCGGATAAGAATATAAATATCAAACTGGCGGGCAATGAGATCATCCAGAAAATCCTGGAGGAACCGACCTACGTCAAAGCCCTAAAAGCTGATAAACCCCAACTCCTGGGAAATACTGACCTTGTAAAAAGACTTTTTCAGGAATTGGTTGAAACTCAAGAGTATAAAAAATACGTTTCCATACCAGAACGCGACAAAAAATCCGAAAAAGAAATACTGGATTTTATTTTTACCGACCTGATTTTACCTAATGAATTGTTTGAAGCCTACATCGAAGAAGTTTTTACCAATTGGGACGATGACGCAGGGATGATGGTTCAATTATTGCCCGGATTTTTTAATAAACCGCAATCTTACGACCTCCTGGAAATGGTAAGCAAAGAAAAATGGGATTTTGCGAAAAATCTATTGCTTACCGTGCAGGTTAAAAAAGAAGTGACCATGGATCTGATCAAGCCAAAACTAAAAAACTGGGAAGCCGATCGCATTGCGGCTATAGATATGATACTGATGCGGATGGGTGTTTGCGAATTCTTATATTTTGAAACCATTCCGCCAAAAGTTACCATCAACGAATATATTGATGTGGCCAAAGATTACAGCACACAGCAAAGTGGACAATTCGTGAACGGCATTTTAGACAATATTCATAAGGATCTGCTTCGTGAAAATAAATTGCATAAAGTAAGTTATAAGTAAAGGTTTTGCTATTTCAGTATATTACAAAAAATTTTCAATGCGGATATTTTTTCTTTACATTATCCTGACGACTGTTTTGTTGAGCTGTGTAAATACAGATAAACCGGGGACAGTAAATGAAGCGGCTTTAAAAGATTCGGCAAATTTTACGACCATTCAATGGCTTGATTCCACAAATAAAAATTTCGGTACGATTGCAGAAGGGCAAAAATTAGAAGTGACCTATCATTTTAGGAATTCAGGCAATAAACCGCTGGTGATTGCAAGAGTTCAGCCAAGTTGCGGATGCACCGTGGCTGAACAACCGACCGAACCGGTTGAACCAGGCAGGGAAGGAAATATTAAAGCTGTTTTTGACAGCGAAAATCACGCAGGTGTCAATCATAAGACACTGTATGTTTACGCCAACACAAAGGGAACGCAGGCCAATGAGCTGCAATTTGCTGTAGTGGTCGAGAAGAAAAAATGGTAATTCCGGTCTCAGGGCCTGGGGTGAATGAAAATAAGTTATCCTGGCATGAAATAATTCCTGCAAATCGATATACTTTGTGAGATAATTAAAGACACCAAATAAAAACAACATAACAAAATGAACCAGTTAGCAATTTTTTTACAGGCAGCGCAAGGAGGCGGTCAAAGCACCACTTTTATTTTTTTAATGGGCGCAATGATCTTGGTTTTTTGGCTTTTTATGATTCGTCCACAAGCTAAAAAGGCAAAACAGGCAAAACAGTTCCAGGAAGGAATGCAAAAAGGGGATAAAATTGTGACGATCGCCGGCATTCACGGAACGGTAAATAAGGTCAATGATGATGGAACGATAATGATTGAGACCAGTCCGGGAAGTTATATGAAGATTGAAAAAAGCGCTATCTCGATGGAGTGGACGCAGAATCTTAACAAGGCGACTGCCGATAAGAAATAGTTTCCAATCATTAAATACTAAAACCACATTTCACGCGGGATGGGTGATCCGAAATTAAAAATGAATTTTTTCCTTTTTGATTTCGGATTTTTAGTTTTTATTTTTTTCATCTTGTTTTTAGAATCTCAATTTATGCTTCGAGTAGGATTGACAGGAGGGATTGGTTCCGGCAAAAGCACCGTTGCGAAAATTTTTGAAGTGCTGGGCATTCCTGTTTATTATGCGGATGATGAGGCAAAAAGTATAATGAATGATGATGATGAATTAAAACAACAAATCATCAATCATTTCGGTGCACATTCCTATGTCAATAATCGTCTTAACAGCAAATATATTGCTGAAGCGGTTTTTAACAACAAGGAAAACCTTTCATTATTAAATTCAATGGTTCATCCGGCGACAATCCGAAATGCGGAAAATTGGATGAAAAATCAAAGAAGTGCCTACGCAATCAAAGAAGCTGCATTAATATTTGAAAGCGGTTCGGAAAAATTATTGGATTATGTTATTGGTGTTTCTGCTCCGGAGAATTTACGTACGGAACGCACCATGAACCGCGATAATATTTCGGAAGAAGATGTTAAGGATCGCATAAAAAATCAAATGAAAGAAGAAAAGAAAATGAGTTTATGCAATTTTGTTGTCACTAACGATGAACAACAACCGCTATTGCCGCAGGTGATTGCATTGCACAAACAGCTTCTTCATCTGGCAGAAAATAATATTAATGAGTAAAAACTACAGTCAGCTAAGAGCGTCGATTGCCGTAGCAAGAGCAAGTTTGCTGGCGATCTTGCGCAGCCCGACCTCCGTAGTTTTTTCCCTATTATTCCCTATAATTTTTATCCTCGTTTTCGGTGAAATGATTGATACGGGAGGGTTGTCAATTAAAGTAGGCATTGCCTCACAATGCGATACGAGCTGCATGATGTACAAAGCAATCATGTCTGTTAAAAATATAAAACCTCAAACCGGATTGGATGAGGGTTCAATGACTGACGCTTTGCAAAAGGGGAAAATAACAGCCATATTGAATATCAAAAGCGACGCCGGAGTCTTTTTAATTCCGCATTATGAAGTTGAACTTACCACATCAAATTCATCCGCGATTAAATTGCCATTATTACAATCAATCGTTAAACAATCTCTTGACGGGTTGAATGAAAAAATATTTCCAAAAAATTTCAGCGCAGCAAAAATCACCATTACAAAAATCCCGGGAAGAACTTATAAAATAATTGATTTCATTTTGCCGGGACAATTGGGTTTTTCGTTATTGATGGCAGGTGTTTTTGGTTCATCATTCTTATTTTTTAGCCTGAGGCAAACACTGGTATTAAAAAGATTTTTTGCAACCCCGATAAAGCGCACCTATTTAATATTTGGAGAATTCTTGAGCAGGCTTTTTTTCCAGGCGATCGCATTCATTATTATGATCCTGCTTGGTTATTTTGTATTCCGGTTTACGTTAGTCAATGGGATATTCACTTTTTTGGAGATGTTCTTATTTTCTGTGTTTGGGCTAATCATTTTTATGGGGATCGGTTTTATTGTAAGCAGTGTCATTGAGGATGAAAGTTCAATCGCACCAGTTGCCAACACAATTACCCTTCCGCAAATATTATTGTGCGGTCTTTTTTTCCCGATTGACAGTTATCCCGCATGGTTACAGACATTTTGTAATATTTTGCCGCTTACTTATCTTGTTGAAGGGCTCAGAAAAATCGCTTTTGAAGGAACACATTTCTGGCAAATGCCCACTCAATTAATCGGTTTATGCTGCTGGACAATTATTGTCAGTTTCATGGCAATAAAAGTTTTTAAATGGGAATGATTTTCTTAAAAAATTATTGAACCATTTTATCTATTCTTACAATATTTCCATTGCCATTCAACCCTTCGATCACGATATGAAAACGTTTGGTAACATCATTATTATAAAAAGAAAAAGATACGGAATGTGAAACAGAATCCGCTTTTAATTCTGGATTCCAATATAATGTTTTCCTGGTATCAGCATATTGCAGGTTTTTTTTCAAATCATAATCAGGCGGGGAAAAAATATCGGACTTAAAATAGCCCGCCTTCTTTATCTTATTGAACCTGTTTGCGTCATCGTAATCCCGCGATTCTCTTCGATTAATAGTATAAATTGCTATTATCCCGTGTGGAGAATTACCACCAACAATCGCTTTTGTTCCTGGCTGAAATATTCTGATCAAAGCAACATTCGTCAACGGAATAGATTGGAGTAAATGCATTGCTCCAAGGTAATCTCCCCCTCCCTCCCCTGTCAACTGTTGCTCATCCAAAAAGAAAGCAGGTGCGTTTGCCAATATTTTTTGTGCCATACTTGGCCCTTGAACAAGCATGGAATTAATCATTCTCCAAGCAATGAGTGGAACGTCAATATATTGTTTTTGTCCATCTAGCTCCGCCTCACTATTTACATAAAATACTTGTATTCCCGCGACATTTTCGATTATATACTGCAACACATTAGTCTGAAAATTATGCGCTGCAATTTTATCGTTCGTAAAATCGAAAGTCTGGCCCCAGGAGTTTGGATCGGCAAAAACACCAGTCGCATAATTTGCTATCGTACTATCCGTGTGGGTTTTTATTTTAGCCTTAATGACTACAGGATCTAGCATAGTTTTATCTTTACGGATTGGTTGATGCTGCATCTTGTTGGTGGTCGTATCTGCTACCGTTTTGTAACCTGACAGGGATTTATTGCTTTGATTTCCTGTCTGCGTATGGATGGTTCCTGGATAGTTGGGAATAAATGCAAAACGGATCGTATCCAGTGGATTCTTTTCAAATTCCACCGTAATATCCTGTCCCTTTTTTTTTCTGGTTTCTGCAGAATTCTTCACATAAATGGTTGCCGTATCATAAAAATCAAGGTTGGTAAGCGTAAAATATCCGGCAGAATCAACAGGAACGGATAATATATTTTTTAAAGAACCATTATGTTCCTTTATCATCATCGGGACTTCTGCATCATTCAACAGTTTGCCGGTCTTATTCTTCACTTGGTATACCCTTCCTTTCAGCATCAGCGATTGCTCCGCGTAATATTTCAGGTATGGGAATTTATTGTTCATAATATCTTCCCATTTAAACCTGGACCAACTGCTCACCAGCATCAAAAGGTCCATGAACTTTTTATTATTGTTTTGAAAATACCAGGCCGGATCTTTTATATAATTTCTTATATCGGAGGTCAGCCGGATATTTGAAATGATGTTTTGATCGTTTGCATTTTCTTTTTCTGCATCCGCATCGGTAACTGAAACAGAATAATTTCCATTTACCTCTTCCGGTATGTTTAATACAAAGGTATTTTTTGAATGAGGCGTGAAATTTATTTGTGATGACCGCAATTCTATTTCAGAAATTTGTTGGCTACCGTAAAGAAAAATCAATCGCTGTGCCAGCACTTCGCCGGATCCATCAAAAACGCTTAGATGTAAAATGCCCGGTGGAAACCGGTCAATCGATAATGGAGAGGGTGCAGTGAGTATGGAGTTGTTATAATTGCCAGCCGTTGCCGAATCAAAATTGACGTATGTAAAATCACAAATACCTTGCATCTCTGCACAAATGATGAGATGTTCATATAAATCCTTATTCCTGATGCTTCTTGAGATCCGAAAATATACACTGTCCCCTGTATTGTGGTTCACTGTTTCGGTATGAAATACTATTCCGCTTTTTTTAATTGGCGGCAAATCAATTTTTATTCTTGCTCTTCTTTGCCTTTCAATAATGGCTGAATAATGATTGCCCCAAACAGGATGGATAATAAAATTCCCCATGCCGTCATGAACAGTTTTTAATTCAGCTATTTGTTTTCCGGAACTATCTACTATTTTTCCGGAGATGTTTTCAGGTGATCCATTTCGATCTGTTGCTTTGAATGCAACAAGACTTGTCAATCCCTCTATCAAATTACCTCCTTCAGGGAAAAAATCAATATTGCAATTTGGTTCATTGGCAGATTCAGCTTCAGCATCGCGATTTTCGTCCAAGCCAATTCGTATCTTATTATAAAAATAAAAGGAAGGATCAAAGTTCATCATCCATGAAGTATAAGATCTGATATAATAGTTGCCAGCAGCCTGTCCTTCTTCCAACACAAAATCTCCAGGCGCTCCCCCTTCTTCAACTGGCAATGATTGTCTTTTGACAATTTCACCATGGTCATTAACCATCTCGACATATAGCACTTTGCTTATTGAAGAAGGCGCACTTTTATATGTTACATAGCCTTTGTACCAAACGGTGTCGCCAATGGTGTACTGTTGCTTGTCGAACTGGAGATAAACTTTTTCCTGGGGATATTTTTCAAAAAAAGTATTTAAGGCCTTATTTATATGTTCGACGGTATTGTCGGATAAGATAAATGAAGCGAAAAGAACCAAGCTTATTCCTGCAGGAAACACTTTGTAATTCATGCTCCCAATAAATTGAATTCGCCCAATAAGTTACGAATAAAACGATGGCAGAGAAAATCATTTCAATTTAGCCAAGGCAGCTTTTATTCTTTCCCAGGCTTT
>DATGFZ010000200.1:0-6061 GCA_035308805.1 Puia sp.
TTGATTGAACATTACCTTTGCTTTTTTTCTATTTCAAAAAAAGCCAGATGGTTTGAATTCATTCCTGAATCAAGAAATCCAGATTTCTACTGAATTCCTTCAGAATGTCCATTTACTTTTGCCAGCATATGAAGTATTGCATTTGCTTGATTTTCCCCGTTATTGCCAGCTTATCATTATTTTCGCAGGAAAACCCTAAAAACGAAAACCTCGGTAAATTAAAAGGCAGAGTAATTGACTCGCTATCGTCGCAGCCCGTAGATTATGCAACGGTAACCGTTTTTGTTGCTGGCACCATCAATCCTGTTGGCGGAACGACATCCGACACCAAGGGGAATTTTTCTATCGATAACCTTGCATATGGCAATTACCGGGTAGTGATTGATTTTGTCGGCTACAAATCAAAAGAGAAGAGAAATATCATCATCACGGGCAAAAAGCCCGTGATAAATATGGGCAATATTTTTTTATCCACTTCTGCGCAAACCCTGAACGGTTTCACCGTTACGGCACAAAAAGGTCTTATCGAAAATAAGATTGATAAAATGGTTTATAATGCAGAAAAAGACATCACTTCACAGGGAGGCGTGGCAACCGATGTGCTCAAGAAAATACCCATGATATCTGTTGATGTTGATGGAAACGTAGAGTTGCAGGGCAATTCCAATATCCGTTTTCTGATAAATGGAAAACCTTCCAGCATTTTTGGAAATAATTTAGCGGACGCTTTGCAATCCATACCGGCAAGCCAGATAAAAAGCATTGAAGTAATAACAAGTCCTGGCGCAAAATATGATGCAGAGGGAACAGGGGGCATCATTAATATTATTCTGAAAGATAGCAGGGTAGAAGGCGTCAATGGCAACATAAATTTATCGGCAGGTTCGCGCCTGGAGAATGGGTCAATGAACCTGAATGTACGAAAAGGGAGATTTGGAATAAACACTTATTTCAGTGGCAATGCGCAGTTAAGTTCCACTACGCAGAATAGCATGAACCGCCCTTCCTTTGACAGTACCGGGAAAACAATTACTGATCTTGTTCAACAAGGGCAAAGCATTTTTACAAGAAATGGATTCGAGACCGGCCTTGGTTTTGACTGGAATTTGAATAAAGAAAACAACTTTTCCGGCGGTATCGGTTATGATAATTTCGGGAACAACAGCAAAGGATACTCAAATCAACAACAATCCAGTTATGATTCACTGAATAATATTTCCAACATAAACAGCATCATTCATTCGCAAAATCATTTTCGGGGCCAGTCACTTGACTGGAATCTTAATTATAAAAAAACATTTGCTGCCGAGGGACAGGAATTGGATATATTGTATGAATCAAGTTACGGAAAGAACAAAACATATTTTGATCAGTATGAGGAAGATCAATCGGGAGATTCATTGTTCAGCGGTTCATACAGCAATAATGCAGGCATAGACCGCGAAACCAGTCTTCAGGCAGATTACGGGCAGCCGATTTCAGAGAAAATAAAAATGGAAGCCGGCGTGAAAATGGATATCCGGAAAATTACCAGCAATACTGATGTATATTCACTGGATGCTTCCACCAACCTCTATTACTATGATACGTCGCAATCCAACCTGCTGACATATAACAGGCATGTATATGCTGAATATGCATCTCTTGCTTTTCCGTTGGGAACAATTGTTGATATAAAATCTGGTTTGCGCTATGAGTTTACGACAACGAGTGCGGATTTTTCCAAATCAACGGGTACGCAAATACCTTCTTACAATACGTGGGCGCCTTCGGTTGTGATTTCACATTCTTTCGATAAAAACCAAACGATCAAGGTGAGTTATACCAAGAGGATACAACGCCCCGGCTACCGTTCATTAAATCCCTTTGTCAATGCAACAGATCCGAAAAATATTTCGCAGGGAAATCCATCCCTTAAGCCGGAGATCGGCAATAATTTTGAATTGGGTTATAATAAATCATTTGAAAAAGGAGGTTCCCTGAACGTTGTTCTTTTCTATCGCCGATCCGCGCAGGATATTCAACCTTATATTGTATATTACCCCGCTTACAAAATTGGCGATTCTGTCTATACGGATGTATCAGTCAACACGCCGGAAAATATTGGTGTAGAAAATAACTATGGGTTAAATATTTACGGATCAATTCCTTTTACATCCAAACTGAACGTTCGGACTAACCTTTCCTTTTTTGACCGTTACATTCAAAATGGCATTAATCCCGGAGACAATATCACCAGTTTTAATTATCGCGTCAACATGAACGTTACTTACCAGGTCAATAATAATTTTGTCGCCGAGGCTTTTGGCAACTTCAATTCACCACGAAATGAGGTGCAGGGAAGATTTCCTTCATTTACCTCTTATAATTTAGCTTTTCGAAAACAAATCTGGAATAAAAAAGGAAGCATTGGATTTACCACCACAAATCCATTCAATAAATATGTATCCCAGGCAACTGCGGTCTCCGGTCAGGGTTTTATTTTGAACAGCACAAGAAAGATACCCTATCAGTCTTTTGGTATTAGTTTCATGTACAAATTCGGAAAATTGGAATTTAAAAAAGACAAGGAAGAAAAAAACCCGGCAACTACACCTGACGAAGGCAATTAATATGGACAAAATCGGGCATTTTTCTATTTTAGGGGTTCGAGCAGGAATTGTTGATTTTATCAATCAGTGCAAGGCAGGCTTCGTTGAATTTTTGCGATGTGGCTTTAATTCTTATTGCCAGGGAGTCCGCATTTTCTTCGAAATCTTTTTTTGAAAATTTGTGCATGTTCTTAAACAGCTCCTTATTTTGTTTGTGCAGCTCCTTTAATTCTTTTTCAAGAATGTCAATATGCTCTTTTTCTTTTGCCAGCGTCGTTTTGTCCATAGTAAGCTTGGGGATTACAGGTAAGCATTTTTAATCTCAGATAAAATGCAATATACCTATCTAAGCATTACTTGGTACATATATTTCAAAAATATTGCTACTTTTTAACCTTTGGTTTTTTGTATTTCCTTTTTCGTAAAACCGGCATCATATGCAAAAATGTTTTGCCTTTGAGGTGCCAGGGCGAAGGGTGCGCCTGCTTGACAAAAAACAACCGATGAAATCGATTGCAGTGGTATGGAAGTATCTCTGGTATGGACAGGCGCCTGGATGACCATTACCAGCCCTTTTAACGGTCAAAGGATTCAGGAGGTTTTAGAAAAGGAATTCATGAGGAAATGGATTGACTAAGGTTTCTAAAAGTGCCTTTTTATTGGTGAAGCATACGCCTTTTACCGGATCGGTATTTTTTATTGCAGAATTACAACTTCATTAAATTGAATATGGGGGTTGATGTTGGTGTAGTTTACCATATCATGCTGCAGCTCCTCTGCATGCGGACCAAGCGCCGCCATAAAACTTTCAACGGAATCAAAAAGGAAATGACACATGACCGTATAAAATATACCTGTCCCCGGAACTGATTCAGCCATACCTTTTTCTACGGTGACGCTTCTAAACCCCGGATGTTTACTCAACAGACTGATCGAACGCGGCATATGAATATTGAAATAATAGTCAAAATTAAATGTTGAGCCAGGCGACGGGGGATACAAAATACTAATTCTTATCATTGCTTTTTGATTAAGGATTGGTTTCGAATGATTAAATTCAGGATCTTATCATTTTTGTGGTTAAGAAAATCAATTATAAAATTTCAGCTCAGGATTTTTCCTCATCATTAAAACAACAAATGCTATGGCAGAAGATGTTGCCATGATCAACGCAACCGATAAACTTATCCTGACAGGTAATGCACCGAGACCAGCAGAAATCAAGCCACCAATCCCGATTTGTATAAAACCCAGCAGGGCAGAAGCACTTCCTGCATTTTTTTTAAATGAACTAAGTGCCAGCGCTGCGGCATTCGGGTAAGTAAGTCCTGCGCAGGAAAGCTCAACAAATAGAAAACAAAAAGTTGCGGTGATCCCCAACCAATTATTCCATGAGGCTATTAAAAAGATAATCCCACAAACCAGCTGCACAATTAAAACGAATGTAAATATTTCTTCATTCCTGTATTTTCGGGTGAATATATGGTTCAGCTGGCTGCTTCCGATAAAACCAACAGATAGCGCAGCGAATATTCCTCCATAGGCTGTTGGACTCTGGTGAAACTCGCCCAGGAAAAGGCCGGGGGATCCCGCAACATAAACGAAAAGCCCCGCAAATGAAAACGTACCCGACAGGGCATACACATAAAATTGTCGATTCAATAAAATATTTTTAAACCCGGTAATGATTGGATTTGGCATGAGCGATACCGTTAGATCCGGCAGATGTGCTTCCGGTAAAAAAATAAACACAACAATTAAAATAATTAATGCGATCACTGCGAGCACAATAAAAACAGCGCGCCAGTTCCATGCAGACACGATAAGACTTCCCGCCGTTGGCGCAACCAGGGGTGACACGCCCAATATCAATATCAAAAAAGATATAATCCGTGCATTTTTATCTGCGGGGAAAAAATCAATTACCATCGCCATTGCAGCAACGGAAGCAACGCAGCCGCTGAGCGCCTGAATAAATCGAAGTACCCATAACCATTCGATCGAGTCGGACACGGCGCACCCCATAGTCGCCATAATATAAAAAATAAGCCCGACACATAAAGGTTTTTTCCTTCCATACCGGTCGAGTAATGGACCATATAAAATTTGTCCCAGTGCGAATCCTAAAAAATAAGAAGATACAGATAAAGCAATGTTGCCAATGCTTGTATGCATGTCTGCCGCAATCTTTGGAAAGGCAGGCAGGTACATATCTATGGAAATTGGCGTGATGGTATTGAGTGCACCCATCATCAGAATTAGAAAAAAATTCTGTGATTTGCTTCTGTGTAAAAAATTCATCTAATTTTTTAACATTTGATATTGTGCAATGATACTCATAAATTAAATTGCATGAATCAATTGAATAATATCCACGATAAAATACGCGGTCATGTCAATGAGATCTGTGACATGAATCATGAGAGCATGGGTGCATAATTTCGGTGATCGATGAATGCGGACATTATAAGTCAAGCAGCGATAAACACTGCGGCTATAGCCCTTATCATTAATCTGCTGGGATCCGAAGACATTATTTCAGCATTTTCACCTGTGCATGAAAATATTCTATATCTTTTTTGATCTCATTGATATCACCGCCGCGTGATGGTTCTTCAATTGAAAAAAAGCCCGAGAACCCTTCCCTGTTAAGTTCCCTTAAAATTGCTGAAATATGACAAACTCCTTGCCCGAGTGCAACTTCAGGGCTTCCTGCATCGCCTGCAGTCTCCACATCTTTAAGATGCACTGAAAAAACACGGCCTTGCAACTGGCTTTTCAAACAATCAACAATATTCACTCCGTTTCTTACCCAATTTCCAATATCCACGCACGCTCCAAGGTTTGGCCTGTTTCGAATTGCCCGAAGCACAGAGTCGGGATGATCGTAAGGATTTTTTCCCGGCTCATCATGAATGGCTACACGTATGTGATAGGCTGCCGCCAGGTCATTGACCATATCCAGCTGCGCTGCCGTAGGCATCGCGGTAATTTCAACAATCCCCATATCTTTTGCAAATGCAAAAACATCCTTCCAGTCCTTATCTTTTTTAGCATCGTCAGTTCCATCAACCACCCCAAAAGCTAAAAAAGTAATTCCTTTGCCGCGAAGAAATTCTTTCAGTTTTTTTCTTGCTGGCATGCTCATAGAAGGTCCAAGAGTTCCTTCAAAATTGCCACCAAGTTTTTGACCAGGATAAGCTTCAATGTATTTGAATCCGCAGTCATCGGCTCTGTTTATTGCTTCTATAAAACTGAATTTATTAAATGTCCATAATTGAACCGCCAGCTTCCAGCTTTTTTCCGGGAAGTGCTGAGCAAATGCCGAGAAAAAAGATGCAGAAAAAAATAAACCAATCATAATATTTTTCATATAGAGCGCTTTATTGACCGGCTCAAATGTAAATAAACTTATCATACCGGGAAACCGGATTTTGCAGCGGCAAAAAAAAATCCGTTTTCGGGTTACT
>DATGFZ010000201.1:0-2685 GCA_035308805.1 Puia sp.
GGGCTTTCATTGCTCACGTAAATATAAAGATACCCATTTTTAGGAATTGTGGTAGGCAGATTGGCAACTAAAGTCTGCTTGGTTTGCCCTCCGGTAATGACAGGAATTTGTGTAACTCCTCCTTGCACATAATTGAATCTATCATCAAACAGGGCCCAATTCAAGAATGCTTTTGGAGAAGTACTTACATATTGACCGTCTTTATAGGTCAAAAATGCTGGTAGATTATTGTCCAATACGTTTGTCACAGTTGATTGTTCAATTAATCCAAGATGTGCGGGGCTTAATCCGATTGAAGAGGTTGCAAGCATTGGTACAAGACTATTCAAAAGACTTGGACCTGAAGGCGCCTGGACCGCTCCAGTGTACCACGCATAAGTGCTTGCAGTGAGCGTGTCTCCTGCCATCACCTTTAAAATTATGGTGGGACCAACACGTTTATTGACTGAGGCGCTCGCGTTCAATCTTGAAACGTAATGATTACTAGTGTCAGTATCGAATCCAGCAGGTTTTGCATATTAAGTGGCACTAACACTATCAAATAATTGATTTTCGATTGTAGCATTTTGCGACTCCATCGTGGCTGCATATGTGTCTTGCTCTGTTTCCTCGCTCAAAACCATTCTTGTATTTCCTAAATGATCTTTAATAAAATAATCATATACGTATTGAATATTTGAAGTTGTCCATCCAAGCGTTGGATTTATCAGCTTAGTGCGTGCTCGCCCTTCATCATGATTAATAAATTGTAAAGAGTCGTTATTGTAAATGAATAACCCCGAGTAAGTAGTTGTAGTTATTTTTATAGGTGTTGATGTACTGTCAACAGTAACCTTTTTTAGTTTAGCTCCTACAGCATCGTACACATAACTAATGGTACCTTTTCCCCTTACAGCAATGCTCTGCGGCAAGTTCAAAATATTATAGGTAATCAGACTAATGTTCTTGTTGCTGTCTACAGTTAAGTTGCCATTGCCATCATAGGCATAATCATTACCGGTATTTGTGCCATACCTGTAGCCAAGCCTCTTGTGTGTGCAGTTAGGGAATCAGTAAGTGGGTAAGCCGCAGACCATATTACCGGCAGATCATTATTATTATTGAAGTTTGTGGTGAATAGCTGGTTGATATTAATATCGCTTCGGGATTCCCAGGAATAATCATCAAAAAAGCTTTCAGAAAGTACAGTAAACGTTCCGCTAAGCGTTGGATATGTAATACTGTATTGCGCCTGCCGACGGATTTTCCCATTTGTAATATTGGGTTTAATTATTTGCGGAACAAACAATTTCAAAATACAAATCATCATTCTTATTCATTATAAACTCTTTTGAACGTTTGTGGGTTTCTCCATAATAAGTTGACTTTGAAGTGAAATCAATACTATCTTTCATACTTGGTTCTATAATATTATTTTCATGCAAATAAAAACCATCGATTCCAAGTATTTCTATACCTGCGTTTTTGCATGCTTCAACAAATTCAATTGCGTTTTTTTTTGACATGATAAACCACTCGTCACCTGGTTGCATAATTACGAGGCCTTTTCTTATAAATTCTTGTTGAACATTATTCATTTTATAAAATTATGGCTTATATGGATTAATTATATTTTTATCTGGAACCCAGTCAATTTTATTTTTATTACTAATTTGAATCACATCTTTTGTAGTATTATCTCGGACAACATAATTCCCGGCCTTATCATAAAAAGCAGTTGCTTTATTTCCTGTTGCTAAATTTTTTGATTCTCTCGTAGTAAATGCATCTTGTATTGTTTCTCCAAGTGACTCATCGGACCAACCTCGACTTTTCATCTGTGCCCTAATCTTGCCAGTTATGACGAATTCTTCTTTACTGTTAAATAGTCCACTAAAAAATTTCATCGCGCCACCATACGGTATGTAAGATAAAATTGTTGCTAGTCCAGCATTTCCTAAATCATTGGAACGATTTTTTATAATATTCTCATCTAACAGCCCTTTATCTATAGCTTCTCTTGTTTGAGCAGTCTCAAATTTATCCCCAAAGACCACAAATGAACCATGCTGGGCGGCAGGAATACTATCAGTCGCCCCCCTATTAGGTTCATTTCCACCTCCATTATTATCAGGCTCTGGGGGATTATATCCATCTTCCGCAATTTGCTTTTGTAAAGTTGCAAAAGCATCTTGCGCTTCTTGACCTTCTAAATGAGCATCCTTTCCATCTGGATCAGTTGAATTTATTGGATTATTGAGTGTATAATTATAAGGCGATAAATTTTGATATTTTTCAGCACTTGCATCGATATTATGCCAAATACCCAATTGAGGATCCTGGAATCTTGCTCCAAAATCATATTCTTCTAAGCTTGTACCATCATTAAATTCATTGCTCTGTAGCTCCTTGTCGTTGTACTTGTACTTGTTCTGAGCGTAATTTGTTTTTATCGCCTGATCACTGATTCCGCTTTGTGGCAATCCATAAGGATAGTAATGAGTTTCTTCAAGAAGTGGTCCGCGATGATGCTGAATTGTCAAGTTATCAAAGAACACGTCTTGTGGGCTTTCATTGCTCACGTAAATATAAAGATACCCATTTTTAGGAATTGTGGTAGGCAGATTGGCAACTAAAGTCTGCTTGGTTTGCCCTCCGGTAATGACAGGAATTTGTGTAACTCCTCCTTGCACATAATTGAATCTA
>DATGFZ010000202.1:0-9904 GCA_035308805.1 Puia sp.
GCGCTGATCAATCCCATCGCGATCAGCGCAAATATCCACCCGTATTGTCTTTCGCTGACTTTAAAGAGTTCCATAAAAACGTAGGGTGAGCCGGCGATGTATGCGTATAATCCGGCTGATGCCACTGAACCCGTCAGCGCATAGGTATAAAATTGCGGTTCCTTTAAAACTTTTAAAAAGTTTTCGACAATGGGCCTTGGTCTGAGTGACAGGTTCGGATCAGGCTCCCTGCTTTCCGGCAGAATAAAATATATCGCAGCAAGAATAATGATGTTGATGAGAATAAGGATCACAAAAATAAATTGCCAGCTGAAGGCGGCAGTCACATAACCCCCCAGTGTTGGCGCAATGATGGGGGAGACGGCGACCACCAGCATCAGCAACGAAAAAATCTTTGCGTTTTCTCTTACATGGAACATGTCCCGCACCATGGCCCGCGAAGCAACCATGCCCACACAACCGCCGAGCGCCTGCAATAATCTTAAGGCGATCAACGCATCAGCCGTGCGAGCCAGGGCGCAACCAACGGATGCAAGCAGGTATAAAAATAATCCGGCGTAGAGTGGTTTTTTTCTTCCGAAACGATCCAGTAAGGGGCCGTACAACAATTGTCCGAATGAAATACCAATGAAAAAACTCGACAGTGATAAGGAAACATGCCCGATGGTCGTGTGCAGGTCCCTGGCGATCGCAGGGAAAGCCGGAAGATACATGTCAATGGAAAAGGGACCTATAGCAGAAAGCAACCCGAGAATGAGGATGAGGTAAAATCTTTTCTTTGCCCTGAAGTTCATCATGTTACTGCAAAACTACGGCAAGGGACGTTAGATTTTAGATATAAAATCAGGTCATTTAAATATTTAAGACAATTCATGAATGGACCTGCTGTCCCTGTAACCGGGTTCTCCAGTCATCCTGTCAGCTGGCAAAAAAAGGAATGAATGCTACTGCAGCGGAATATCTCTTTTCAGCATGTCATTACGGTTAGCCATATCCCAGGCTGTGTAAAAAACAAGCTTCGCTCTTTTTGCCATGACGTCGTAATTGATTTTATCGGGTGTATCGGTCGGGCGGTGATAATCCGCGTCAAGCATTCCGTCATAATAAAAAATAATGGGAACGCCTTTGCGCGCAAAATTGTAGTGGTCACTCCGGTAATAAATTCTTTGCTGGTCATTGGGGTCATTGAATTTATAATCCAGTTCCATCTTGGTATATTTTTTATTTTCAGACTCGCTGATCTTTTTCAGGTCGGTGCTGAGTTTATCATCGCCAACTACATATACGTAGTTTGTGGAATCACCTTTTTTCCTGGTATCATCAAGGCGACCGATCATATCAATATTCAGGTCAACGGTTGTTTTATCGAGCGGATATGTCGGATGATCTGTATAATATTCAGAACCCCACAATCCTTTTTCTTCGCCCGAATTGGCTAAAAATAAAATGCTTCTTCTAGGCCCTTTGCCTGCTGCTTTTGCTTTGGCAAATGCCTGTGCCATCTCCAAAATGCTTACTGTTCCTGAACCATCATCATCCGCGCCATAGTAAATTGCCGTGTCGCGTTTACCCAGGTGATCATAGTGTGCTGAAATAACAACAAGCTGATCTTTCAGGTCCGTTCCTTCCAGGTAACCGAGTACATCACTGCTTTGCAATTGCTGAACATCCTTATTCAATGACAATTTTACGTTTGCGGTGTAGGTCTTAGGTTGTGCATTCGGGCTCTTGGCCATGGCGTAGTCATTGCCCATGATAGCCTGCGCAATTTTTTCTGAAACCAGAAAGGTATTGGGATAGTTAGTCTTTTTGTACGCGGTCAGGTACATATTTCCCCTGGTGTTATTTCCTTTTCTCGGGAAATTTTCCTGTATGATCAGCACGGCGATGGCTCCGTGTTTTTGTGCAGCTTCCTGGATTCTGTATGGATTGAATCTTCTTCCGGGGACGCGCTGTTGCCCGCCTGCATCATTAACCAGCAAAACAATTTTCCCCGCCACGTTCACACCGGCATAGTCATCACGTGAGGAATCGCTGACGCCGTGACCGGCAAAAACGATTTCACTTCCCATCAGTGTTGAACTGTAATCTGCGCCGATATTCACGGCAAAATCATCATTCAATTTAAAAACCTGGTTGTTCACCGTGATCTCCGCTGAGTTCAGTGAATCCTGGTAAACCGGATAATACAACTGATAGTTGCTTCCGTTACCCGGCGCAAGCCCGATATTTTTAAAATGATTTTCTATATATGCGGCAGCCTTGCGCTGTCCTTCGGTAGCGGTCTCCCTTCCTTCGAAGTCTTTGCTGGCGATGATGTATAAATGTTTTTTCAGGTCATCTGCAGTAATAAGATTGGCAAAGGGTTTCGGGTCTGACATTTTTTGCGCCTGTCCAATGGCTGAAGAAACAATAAAAACCAAAAAAAGGAAATTTCTCATTGATGTAGTATTTGAATATTAAAATGGCGTTCGGGTTCCAAATATAAAACAGTGTCCTTGCATGGGATGGATCTTTTTGATTTTATTGATGAATGGATGACTAAAAGAAAAAGGCGCAGTTTTTACACCGCGCCGTTTTTAGTAATAAAGGGAAATGCTTTTTATTTGCCGAGTGCCTTATTGATCGGCGCTTTGTCGATGTATTCGACGGTGACGTCTATTTTATCATCACTGTTGTAATGGGAATCAGTGTGTACCCAGAACACCAATTTTTTCCCGGTTTTATATTTTACCATGGTCTGGTGCCAGGCTATTAGCCAGACGCCTGCCATGTCCGGACCTTTTTGGGGTTGATTGACTTTAAGCGGCAGCCAGATATCGTTTGCGAAACTGATGGAGTCGATCACATTGCTGCGCCGGTCTTTCCAGTATTTGGCGATGGCAGCTTTTCCATGCAGGCTGTCCCCTGCAGACCATCTGTACACCGCGTTGTCTGCGTAGGAGTTCATCCATGCGTCAATATCTCCGCTTGCCAGGGCGGCCAAATCTTTTTTACCCATGTCCATGTATTTGGGGTCCGCGAATTCGGACGGAGGCGGGGGTTTTTTTTCGGCAGTTGCTGCAGAGTCGCTGGTTACCGAGGCAGTTGCCTCAGCGGGTTTGTTGTTGTTGCAGGCAAGCAGGATGCAACATCCTGCAGCCACTGTGAGCATTTTTCTCATAATGAAAGCATTTTAAGAGTTGAATAAATGTGAAGAGGTCGGAATGTTTTGGTGGGGTAGATTGAATACGAAAGCTATTCAATTAATATAAATTAAGCAAAAAAAAATTTGATCAACCGGTTGATCAGCTTTTCCGTCCGTCGCGATCGCCTGGTCAACGTTTAGGAGTAAGGCAAATAGTTCAGTGTTGAACTGGACCAATTAATTTGTTTCACTCATTTCCAGCCAGCGCAATTCCTTTTCATCCAGCAGGCGGGTTATCTCTCCAATGCGGCTGGAGAGCTTTTGGAGTTCGTCATAATCCATTTTGCCGTTGCTTAATTTTTCGGTGACGTTGAGTTTCTCTGCATGCAGCTCTTTGATTTCTTTTTCCAGCATGTCAAACTCACGTTGAGCCTTATACGATAATTTTTTCTTTTCAGAAACGGGTGACGGCATGTCCTGCGCAACCGGTGCGACGGGTTCTTTTTTCTCCTCAGGTCTTGTGTTTTGCCCCATCAGCTGCTCGCGGTATTGGGAGTAATTGCCGGGAAAATCCCTGATCACGCCATCGCCTTCCATGATCAATAAATGATCCACCAGACGATCCATAAAATAACGGTCATGTGAAACAATCAATAAACAGCCCTGGAAATCACTCAGGAAATTTTCCAGTACGCCCAGGGTGGGCAGGTCCAGGTCATTGGTCGGTTCATCCAATACCAGAAAATTGGGATTGCGGAACAGAATGGACAGCAGATGCAGTCTTCTTTTTTCCCCGCCGCTCAATTTGGAGATGTAGGTGTATTGCTGATCGGGAGAGAATAAAAACAATTGCAAAAACTGTGATGCGCTCAGTGAGCTTCCGTCTGCCAGCGGGAAATTTTCTGCGATGTTCTTTACGAATTCAATGACGCGCATGTCTTCTTTGACCACCAGTCCCTGCTGGGAATAATTTCCAAAAATGATCGTGTCGCCGATATTTACCTTGCCGCTGTCGGGTTGTTCGAGCCCCAGCAGGATGTTTATGAATGTAGATTTGCCAACCCCGTTTTTCCCGATGATGCCAACACGTTCCCCCTTTTTAAATGTGTAATCGAACCCTTTTAAGATTATTTTGTCACCGTAGCGTTTGCTTAGTTTTTTTAATTCAGCGATCTTCCCGCCCAGGCGGCTCATCTTCATCTGCAGTTCCACCTGCTGGTTTTCGATGCGTTGTTTTGCTTTTGATTCGATGACATAAAAATTATCCTGGCGACTTTTGCTTTTTGTTGTCCTTGCCTTTGGCTGTTTGCGCATCCACTCGAGCTCTTTGCGATAGGTATTTTTTGCTTTATCGATGCTTGCCACATCGCTTTCAAGGCGGGCAGATTTTTTTTCGAGGTAATTGTCATAGTCCCCCTTGTATACAGACATGGCACTGCCATCAAGTTCCCATATTTCCTCGCAGACGGAATCCAGGAAGTACCGGTCATGCGTAACCAGCAATAAAGTGACTTTTTCCTGCGCGAGATAATTTTCGAGCCATTCAACCATTTCAACATCCAGGTGATTGGTCGGTTCATCCATGATCAGCAACACGTGCTTATGCTCAAAGCCAATGTCAATCAGTGTTTTGGCCAGCGCCGCCCTTTTTCTTTGACCGCCGGATAGTTCACTTGCCTGTTGCTGCAGGTGGTGGATATTGAGCTTGCCCAGGATCTGTTTCACTTTATTATCAAAATCCCAGGCGTTGAATGTATCCATGGCTTCGATCGCGTCGGTGATCTTTTCCACATCTTCCAGTTCATTGGCGATTTCAAAATTCTTAATGGCGTTGATGATCGGGTGTTCGTGGTGAAAAATATTTTCCACGATGGTTTTATGTTCTATAAAAACGGGCTCCTGCTCGAATAAAGCCACGGTAACATCTTTGTTGACCCACAGTTTCCCTCCGTCAGCCGTTTCCCTGCCCGACAATATCTTTAGTAAAGTCGTCTTTCCGCTGCCATTGCGCGCGATGAGTGCGATCTTGTCGCCTTCTTCTATGTTGAAGGAAATATCCTGAAACAATGGTTTGATGCCGTAGGATTTTGTCAAACCTTCCACAGAAACATAATGCATGGCGCAAATATAAGAATGAAGGGCGACTATTGAGTAGGAAGTATAGGCTCGGCCAAATCAAAATTCAATACGCATGTGGCCCCAAACCGGTAGTGAATACGGATGTTATTTATACTGGTGAAGTGTGGCCCTGCTGCATACGATCAATGCGGAAGGATGCGCCGGCAGCAGGGATAATCTGTAACCGGGAAATTGCATGAAGATATCTCCGTTTTTCCCGTCAGTGACCTCAGGCTATCCCTGAAAAAGAAAATCCATACCGAAGTATGGATATTTTCTTTTCCAAAAATAATAATCACAATCACAGATTGGATACAAACCATAATATCCAATTAAAAATCTTTCACCATCGCATGCTGCAGGGTGGTCAGTGACCAATAGCCCGGCACGATGATCCTGCGGATGGTATATAAAGGTTCCTGCTGATCTCTTTTGGTAATCAGCTGGAACGCTGCTTTAAAATCTCTTTTTTTCAATTCAGGGATTGCCTGCTCATTCCACAAACCAAACGGGTAAGCAAAATAGCGGATGGGCTTGCCCGTTATCGATTCGAGCTGCTGGGTGGGTTTATCCAGCTGCACCTTCCAATCGTTGCCTTTGTATTGTTTTACATTGTGGTGGTCCCAGGTATGTGAGCCAATGGTGTTGCCGGCGTCAGATAACTGTTTCACCTGCTCCCTGCTCATGTAGTTCGGTCGGTTCAGCGAGACCGTCATAATAAAAAACAGTCCTTTGAAATTATATTTCTGCATTTCGGGGTATGCTACGGTGAACTGACCGAGGTCCGTGTCGTCATAGGTGAGCATCACCGGCTTTGACGGCAGGGGAGAACCCTTTGTCAGGTAATCATACAATTCATCCGGAGAAATGGTGTGATAGCCACTTTCTGCAAGCATTTTTAATTGTTGTTTGAAAACAGCAACCGGAACTATATAATCCTTCGCTCTTTTGGAATCGCCCGGACGCCAATCGCGGATCTGATGGTAACACAACACAGGAATTTGCTGACGGGCAAGTATATCTGAATTTCTGAAATTGGATTTATCGATCGCAACGGCGGTTGTTGCGACGGGCAAAGACATTTTCTTTGCAGGAGGGTTATTTGAGGGTTTCAGCACGTATCCTGCGCACACGAACAGGATAACGAACACCGATAACACGGCGATTTTCATGGTAATACGGATTTCAGATTATTAACGCAATTCTATATTTATTTATGCGAAAAGCAAATCAAAAAATTATTGTGTCATCAAAAAAAACAATCACGCATTTCATGATAACACCAATTGTTCATGAATGATGTTGCCGATCTTTTCAACCAGGTTGTTTTTATTGGTATCACTCTCCCAATTTTTCCCAGTAAAAGAAATAATCCCAAAATAAACATTGTTTAAAGTAACCTGAAATGAAGTGGGTTGTTTGTCCCAATAATTTTTGATTGGCTCAATTTCGCATAAGTAATTTTTGCCGTTAAATTCAAACGGAATGGAAAAGGGTACGATCATGACCGTAAGAAAGCAAAGAATATACCATTTTAACAGATAAAAAATAAAAGAGTAAAACTGGTTTCCATGCATCGTAAACTCCAGCATGAAAAGCGAAATTTGTCTACGTATTTCTTCTATGGATCGGGCGATATGAATCACACGAACAATTACGAATTGGTTTATTTCGGTTGTGCATGACAGTTAGCTCAGGAAGATGTCTGCCATGCGAACCGCCAAACAAAAAAAGCGCCGCCTTCGGGCAGGCGCTTTTTTTTGATCATCGTTAGGATGCGTGTAAATTTTCAAACCGGGGAGTTCAGGCGATTACCAGATGAGCGTCCTGTCTTCGGGTTTGCGATACATTTTATCTTTATCGGATATATCGAATGCTTTATAAAACGGATCGAAATTATACAATGGTCCATCCACGCGAAAATGTTCGGGTGAATGTTCGTCGGTAGCAATATAGGTGCGCATGGTTTGCGGCCGCACTTTTAATCGCCAGGCTTGCGCAAAACCAAGAAAAAAACGCTGGTCGGGTGTGAACCCGTCTATTGTTTCGGATCCTTTACCCTCTTCGGTCAGTTTAAACGCATCATAGGCGATGGAAATGCCACCGATGTCGGCCAGGTTTTCTCCGAGGGTCAGTTGTCCGTTTATGTGCAGGGTATCCAGGATGGTGAACTGGTCGTACTGCCTGACAATGATGTCTGCTTTTGCCTTGAATTTATCGGCGTCGTTTTTTGTCCACCAGTCTTTTAAATTTCCTTCGGCATCATACTGGCGGCCCTGGTCGTCAAAACCATGGGTCATTTCATGTCCGATCACCATGCCGATTCCGCCGTAGTTGACGGCGTCGTCTGCCTCGAAATCAAAAAAAGGCGGCTGCAAAATCCCTGCTGGAAAAACGATCTCATTATAGGTCGGATTGTAGTAGGCATTGACCGTCGGGGGCGTCATGCCCCATTCGGTCCTGTCCACGGGTTTCCCGATCTTGCCGATGTCTTCTTTGTAATAGTGCATCAGGAGCCGGTCCCTGTTGGCGAAATAGTCATTCCTGTCAATGTCCACGTCATCAAAATTTTTCCATTTGGAGGGGTAGCCGATCTTTTTCAGAAAAGCGGAAAGTTTTTGCTGGGCTTTTTGTTTGGTTGAATCGCTCATCCAGTCAAGTCTCGCTATGCGCGCGGCAAATGCTTTTTGTAAATTATTTACCAGGTCATCCATCCGCTGTTTTGCTTCCGGTTGAAAATATTTCTGTACAAATAATTGCCCGAGCACGTCCCGCAGGCTGCGGTCGGCCACCGAAACAATGGTCTTCCATCTTTCGGTCTCCGCGCTTTGCCCGCTGAATATGCTGTCGAATTCAAAACTTGCATCGCGGAATGCCTTGCTCAGTCGGTTTGCCTTTAAAGAGATATAATCAAAAGCAATTTTTGATTTCCAAACCTCAATGGGCTCGCTCACCAGCAATTGGCTTAATGATTCATAATATTTGGGTTGCTGGATATTGACACTGTCGGCATGAATACCCATGATCATAAAAATGTCATGCCATGAAATGGAAGGAGACAATTTTTCAAGCTCCGCCAGTGACTTCTTATTGTAATTCGCCTGCGCATCCCTCAACTCTACCGGGGTGCGGTGTGAAGCGGCGATTTCCGTTTCCAGTTTAAGGATGTCATTCGCTTTTTTCAGTGCCGTTGCGGAGTCGGTTCCCGTCAGCACCAGCAGTTTTGCGGCAAAGCGGACCATTTTATTTTTCTGGCTGAGCGTCAGGCTGTCTGTTTTAAAATAATAATCCCTCTCCGGTAAGGTCAACCCGGTCTGGGAAAAGATGGCAATATTTTTTACACTGTTTTTTTCGTCCGGGCTCACCGAAAATCCGAGCAGGTCCCCGTTGCCCGTTGCAAAGCCGGCGGCAAGCAGGTTCATCAATTCCTTATAATCCCTGACGGCATCAATTTTTTGAAGCCATGGTTTTAACGGTTCGTATCCTTTCTTTTCTATGGCATCGGTATCCATCCCGCTTGCGTAGAAATCGCCGGATTTTTGTTCCAGGCTTCCTTTTGTGTTGCTCGCCGCCGCCAGGTCGGTAAGCAGGTCTTTTAATTTTTTTAAATTGTCATCGTATAGCTTATAAAAACTTCCCCAACCGCTTTGGTCTGCGGGAATTCTTGTTCTTTTAAACCAGATTCCGTTGGAATATTCATAAAAATCATCCCCGGGCTTAACGGTGAGGTTCATACCGGTTTTATCGATAAAGACCTGTTTGCTTTTGTCCATTAGTTTGCAGCCGGCACAGACAATAAAGGCGGGACATAATAAAAGAAAAAACTTTTTCATGAGCAATTGTTGTTGATTGGTAAATGAAGGGTTGCTAAGCTAAAGTAATTTTAATTATTTTGTACATATAATCACCGGCTCGCCTGTTGAGACCGCGGATAGCGATGGCTTATCGACCACGCCGGCGCGCCAGACAGTTTGGGGTTTCATTAAAGGTTTTGCCGGTTTTCATTTGCCCGGACATTCCGGTTTACGGCCTATGTGAATTTACCGGGGCGCCCCTGCGGAAAATATGCGCGCTGCCATTGATCACCCGAAAAAAATGATCTTTAATTCACCGTTATGGTCTTTGCCTCGGTCGTGTGGGCGCTGAAATATCCGTAAGCGCCATTATTGATATTGGAGGCGGGGTTGGCAGGAGAGGCCGTCGTATTGAATATCCCCGCACCGGAAGACTGCGCGAGCTGGTAAAAATAATTATATACATTCACGTCAATACCATTCATCTTCACTTCCAGCAGGTCGCCGCTGTTCAGATAGGAACTGTCCATGCGCAGGGTGGCTCGGATGTACTTGCCATCCGAAAGGCGGTCATCGAATACAAAAATGTCTTTATTGAATTGCTGACCGTTTATATATTCTATAAACTGGTAGTAGTTCTTTATTCCGGGCGGATCCTGGAAATTGACAATGGCACTGATCCGGTGTTTGCCAAAGCCGGTTGTATTCTGCAGGGTCACCGAATCCAGGGTTACCGGGGCAGGCATGGTGGAAACCGCTGTATAGCGGGTTTGCATGACAAGTGCGGATAAGGTATAGCTGTGTCCCGGCAGCCCCTGTAAGGTGTGCGTCTGGTAGGTGCCGGGAGTGATTTCCGTAAGGCTGT
>DATGFZ010000203.1:0-17140 GCA_035308805.1 Puia sp.
GATCTTGCAAACAGCAACACCTTGCATACCGCTGCAACATCACCGTTCTTAAAAACATTTACGCGCAATTCAGACAATATAAAAATATATCCCAACCCCGTGTTCAGTGATCAGTTCACTGTTGAATTCAACAATCTCAAAGCTGCTAATTACACGGTTCAATTGACAGATGCGTTCGGAGCTAAAGTCCTTGAACAAAAAGTGAAAGTCAATTCGGCTTTCCAAACTGAAACAATTAATATTTCCGGCAGCAATGCGCAGGGGTCTTATTTTCTAATTGTGCTCGATGAAAATAAATTAAATCTCTTTTCGCAGATAGTTCTCATACACAGGTAAAATTTTATGAGTATCACTTAACAAGGCCATCCGGGCTCCATGATAAGTAACAAATCCGGAGCCGCCGGTAACAAATTTCTTACGTTTTTTTCGAACCAGAAAAGGGATTCGCATATCTCCACATCCGGTACAATACAATCAAGGGGAAAATGATCCATGCGGCATTAGACAAAAACACACGCAATAATTCAGGCGATGGATGTTCTCCATTTACTTCTTCGAATAAAATAATACTTACATTGGTAAGCATGACAGAAGCCCAAACAATGCTTATCAGCCTTATCCATTTTAATCCTTTTGCATATGCATAAATTGCAAAAATGTAAAAAGGACCGAAGAATAATGAATCAATCCATATCGTTGCACGCCACCACGCGGGTCTTGCAATCAACAGGGGATCGAAATTCCGGCCATACCATTGCACAAGGTCGATCATTTTTGCTGGCGGCCACATTGGG
The DNA here is from genome assembly GCA_035308805.1 of Puia sp. GTDB lineage: Bacteria > Bacteroidota > Bacteroidia > Chitinophagales > Chitinophagaceae > Puia. Next base: position 795 of record DATGFZ010000203.1, read on the forward strand.
TATTGGAAATGATTTGCATCAGCAATAACCAATTGCTCCAGGTCAATAATATAAGTGATAAAAAAAAGGTTTATGACAAAGAATATAATAATCGCAATATCGATCGGGCGATTAGACAATGGCAAGGGAGCAGGATGCATGGTAATTAAGCGATTATCAGTTTTTGATCTCTTTGTAAAATTTCCAGGTAGTCTTATAGTCTTTTGTAAGCGGCTGATTGGTTAAAATTGCCCTTATCATTTCTATAGGCATGCAATTTAAATGCATAATGGAATCATGAAATTGCTTATATGTCATTTTCCCGCTGTCAACCAATTCTTTTTTCAATGCATAAAATTGACGCCCGCCCGTCAAATAAGCGAGCTGGTACAACGGCGGATAACCACCTTCGAACGAGCGGCGCACTTCACCTTCTGCATTTGCCCTTTCATGATTTACGCGCTCAACCAAAAAATCAATGCATTGTTGCGGCGTCCATTTTCCCAAATGATAATTGAGTGAAAAAATAATTCTTGCGCAGCGATGCATGTGCCAGAATAACATGCCGATACGGTCTTCAGGGCTTTGCGGAAATTTCAGATCCCACAACAATAACTCCCAATATAAACTCCACCCTTCAACCCAAAAGGGCGTGTCAAAATTTCTATACGTGCGGTAACGCTGGTTCATAAAAAATTCCAGGTTGTGTCCGGCGATCAATTCGTGATGAACCGTTGCCCTCGAAAAATGCGGATTGTTACCGCGCATGCTCATCAGCTTTGCGTCCTCGTCCATGGTGTTTGTGGGGTAAGAAATGATGATGCTTTCCCCGCCAAGAAAGAATGGATTTATCAACTGTCTTTCCGGTGACATCATATACATTCCCCATGTCTCTTCGGCAAGGGGCGGGATGGTGATGAGGTCATTCTTTTTTAAAAAACTTATGGATTCGTTGTAAAGACCAAGAATCATTTCTGGCTGCTCACCCGCAGGAACAAAAGTATTTTTTACTTTTTCTTCTGCGGCTTTCCAGTCATCTCCAAAGCCCATTTCCCGGGAAGCTTTCAGCATTTCTGCATCGCACCAGGCAAATTCTTTATTGGCAATATCCACCAATTCCTCCGGCGAATAGGGGATCATTTCATATTGCAGTTGACGAATCAACTCATCCCGGCCCACCGGTTGCCCGACAATACCGCTTTTATCCGGCAGTGCGATGCTTTCTCTTTTTGTTTTGAATGATCTCGCAAAATCTGCGAGCAAACTATCTAATGGTTTATAAGATCGTGGAACCCACCAGGAGAACAACGGATCATAGGCGTTATAAAACTGGTATACACTTTCTACCTCATTCTTAAGATTATCAATATTATCCGCGGCGTCATAAGTTGACTCAAATGAAATGGTTTTATCATCTTTTAATTTTGTTTCCAGCGATTTTATTTCATTGCAGATGTTGAACCATTCTTTTGCGATTTTCTCACCATCTAGGTGTGTTCCCCGGCGACGCAGTTTTTCTGAAGTGTTGATCTCGTCTGCAAAAGGAATCCATTGTTTTATTTTTTCATAAGCAGCGGCCTTTACGGTGGATCGTTGTACTTTATTATTTAGATCTCTCTGAAAAAGAATATAATCTACTTTACATTCCTGCGAAAGCGTACCAAAATCAAGTAGAGAAAGCCTTTGCAAGTATTCTTCGTACAGCTTTATCATACGTTCTCTTTTTTCAGGAGATGATGCGCCATTATCACCGCCATTAAAGCCAAAAGGAGAATCATTGCCCGCCGGCGTATAAAACCTTTCCAACGCATAATAATCGGCATTAAAATGCTGCATCAAATTTGGCAGTTCACTGCAGGGAATATAATCGTTCCCGGATTGGGCGAAACAGATTTTGAATGACGAAATAAAAATCAATACATAAAAAATACTTTTCTGGGGCAATTTATTTGTCATAGCAGTTGTTGTGATTGAAATACAATACAAGGTCATTAAAATTAAATAAAAAGATGAATTTAGTAAACCCGTAGTTCAGTGAATTGGCGCCATCCATGGGCGAGAACCAAGAATAGTCTAATGAATGTCGAGACGGGTGCAAAATTTTTCGGCAGAAAATTATTTTGGGGATGCCGGTATTTTTTGCGGATTGATGGGAAAAACTATATGAAAAGTTGATCCTTTCCCTTCTATACTTTCTGCCCAGATTTTTCCGTGATGACCCTGGATAATTTCCTTTGAGATAAATAATCCAAGTCCCGATCCGCCGGGCATTTTTTTACCTGAAGTTGAAATTCTATAGAAACGGCTAAATATTTTACTGAGGTGTTTTGAAGCGATTCCTGCTCCCTGATCCATGACACTGATGTGAATTTGATCTCCAAAAATGATGGCTTTCAATTGAACTTCAGTTCCGCCATCTGAATATTTTATGGCATTGGAAAGCAGGTTAATCAATACCTGCTCCATTTTTTGTTTGTCTATATTCATATTCACATCCTCGAGAGGCAGGTCATATTTTATCCTATGCTTATTGGCGTCTAAATGCTTAACCATTTCAATGCTGTCTTTAATGAGGGAATACAGATTTGTGGTTATAAAATTCAGTTCGAAATGGTCAGTGTGTATTTTAGAAATGTCAAGCAGGTCTGCGATCATCGTTGAAAGGCGAGTCACTTGTTTTTTTATTTTTGGAATGACCTCCTCGCCTAACGCTGGCATTTGATCGACCAACTGCAAATAACCATTGATGGTCGTCAAAGGTGTTTTTAATTCGTGGCTCGCGAACCCAATAAAATCATCTTTCTTTTCATTGAGCAAACGAATCTCCTCATACAGCATGGCATTATTCAATGCTATTCCGGCCTGCGCGGCTATTGCTCCAACAAGTATTTCATGGTCTTTTTTAAACATTGCAGATTTCGGATGGCCGAAAAAAAGTCCGCCAATAACAGTACCTGCCTGTGAAATTACGGGTACGGCCATATAACTCACTACAGGGAGATGTCCCTTCGGCATGCCCGAATGCGGAAAATTTTTCCCATACCGTGTATCTTTTGTAATATCGTCTGAGCGCAAAATGCCTTCACCGCTAAATGTTACACGAAAAACATCAGTATTTCTGGGCATCCCAAATTTTTCGAATGCCTCCCGCGGAGCTCCGCTAAGGGTGTATAGCAGGTAAGTTTCGCCGCTTGAATCTGTCTTATTGTAAAAAAAAGCGCCGAAAGCCGCCCCCGAAAGTTTGGTGGTTACATCGGTAACTGTTTGGAGAATTTCATGGACATTCAGCTCTGCCGCTATCGTTCTTCCCGTCGAATTAATTATCTCAAGATTGCTGGCATATTGCCTGTTTAATTCTTCAGATTCTTTTTGTTTGGTTATATCCCTGGCAATTTTGGAGGCGCCGATAATTTTATTTTGGGCATTTATTATCGGCGAAACAGTGAGGGAAATATTTATTTCTTTTCCTTCTTTGGTAACTCGAACGGTTTGGTAATGCTCTATTCTTTTACCGGCTCGAATAGAAGAAATTATCCGATCTTCTTCGGCTTGTCTCTCGGTTGGTATTAATATTGATATATGTTTACCGATTGCTTCAAGCTCTGAATAACCAAACATTCTTTCTGCTGCTTTATTCCAGCTGGTAATGATGCCTTCAAGACTTTTACTGATGATTGCATCATCAGATGAATCAATAATGGCAGCAAGCATGGCTCTATGGTCGTCAGCATCGTAATTTAAAAGCATGAAGTATCATGGTGTTTAACGGGGTAAGAAAAATATTCCGGTAATCAGACAAACTAAGACACAGTTTTAATACAAATATTTTTCCAATTTGATTACAATGGTATTTTCGTTCTCTAAAATAAAAAAATAACCTTACAAAATGCCAAGGGTGCTGATTGTCGATGATGATGAAGATCTTTTGGAAATGGTTTCCATGATACTTAGCCAGGCGGGAATGGAAGTGCATACTGCCTTCAAAGCTGATAAATTCCAGGAAACAATACTGGAGATCAAACCCGATTTGATATTGATGGATATTTATTTAGATGAGCTTGATGGAAGGGAATTATGCCGCGAAATAAAATTACTGAAAGAGTTTGCGAGCATTCCTGTCATTTTATACTCTGCTGGGGTTATTTCAGCAGATACCATTGCCACATCACTCGCTGATGAATTCATTCTCAAACCTTTTGACAATGCGCAATTGCTGAAGAAAATAAATGCATTGTGCGCATAAATTACCTTTCCGGATTTACCAATTAGAGGATTTCATGCATTGGAAAGCTTTCAATAAAATTATTGTGGAAATGTGTCAGACCGTTGCCGGAAAGATCTTTGGCGGTAGTTCAAAATCTAAGAATAAGAAAATATTCATGCTGTCGTAGTTGCCACTTCCGATTTTTTTATCAGGTCCATATCGGGAACGGACTGATCGGAGAGCGCTACCTTACCCCGTTCTTTACGGACAACACGGGAGAATAAGGAAATTTCTTTGTCGAACAAAAAACGGAAAAATAATTTAAACCACGAGGTGTGATAGTACAATGTGTTATAAAATCCCGGAGCCGTTTGCCTGATTTGCGGAAGCTTGTTCCAGGGGATTGAAGGGAAATCATGATGCTCATTGTGATACCCTACATTAAAAGCAATGGTATTTAAGCCACCGTAATAACTGTAGGTTTCCTGCTCTTTATAGGTCAGATAATGTTCCTGAATCCATCTTGCGCCAAGAGGATGCAAGCCAACGGAAAAGAAAAAACTCGCAAGCAAATAAATAATTGCTTTAGGTCCGAACAAAAGCCAGATACCAGCGGTGAAAATGATCTCGGCTGCAAAATTCAAAGCAATCCATTTATCAAAAGGTTTGATCTCTTTCAAACGTGAAACGCGAAAAACCTGGAAGAGCGGATAAAATAATAACCATATTATTTTACCAATAAAATAGTTATTGATGAGTCTTGCTTCCCAACGGTTTGGCAGATCGGCATCCAGTTCATGGATACCCTGAAAAGAATGGTGTTTAATATGGTATCGCTCGAAAGAAACAGAACTTGGAAAAAGTTGCGGAAGGTTGGCAAGAATCCCCGATAAACGATTTGCTACCTGATTTCTGAATAATAATTTATGTGCGCATTCGTGAATCATTACAAATAATGCGTGATCGGCAAATGCTCCCAATAAATATGCTGCTCCAAAAACCAACCACCACGATTGCTTTGAAACCAGCCATGCAAGCACGATCTGGAAGGTGACAATTCCGATTATGGCAAAAATGGTATTTGGATTTTTGCCGATCAATCCGCGAATTTCCGGATGTTGCTTTAGAATTTGCTTTGTGCGTATGCGATGGGGCTCACATTGGTCAGAATAGACAAAGTCTTGTTTTGAAGGCATGTATGGTGGAGTTTTACAAAGCGGACAAGATACGATTAATATTTAAGAATTATTGGAAAAACCTTAGCTTAAAACGAGTAATAACAGAATTTTAAAAAGAAAGCAGTTCTTCAATTTTGAGGGCGACTTTTTGGGCATTGGGAAGCATGGCATTTTCCAAATTAATATTCATTGGCACTGCGGGAAGATTTAAAGCGCCCAACACTTCAACAGGCGCATCAAGATAGGAAAAACATTTTTTGGAAATTCTTGAAGCAAGCGCTTCAGCAAAAGAATTATTTTGTTGTTCTTCTGTCAGCACAAGGCATTTACCGTGATTTTTTACAGATGCAAAAATCAATTCTTCATCCAATGGAAATAATGTCCGCAGATCAACAATTTCAATTTGTCCTTCAAAATTTTCTGCTGCCGCTTTTGACCAGTAAACGCCCATGCCATAAGTTATAATACAACAGGTTTCCCCGGAAAATATTTTATCTTCATCTGCATGCAGAATAATATTTGCTTTTCCTAACGGCAATATATAATTGCTTTTGGGTTCTTCTGTTTTTGCCTCTTCTGTTCCGGGAACCTTGCTCCAGTATAACCCTTTATGTTCAAGCATGACAACAGGATTAGGATCAAGAAAAGCGGCTTTCATCAAACCTTTCATATCGGCAGCGTTTGACGGATAAGCTATTTTAATTCCTTTTATGGAAAGTAATGTCGTTTCAACACTTCCACTATGATAAGGACCCCCGCCCCCATAAGCTCCCACGGGAACGCGAATCAAAGTTTGCACGGGAAATTTTCCGCAACTGAGGTAAGCAGATTTCGAGATTTCCGACACAAGCTGATTTATTGCCGGATAAATGTAATCTGCGAACTGAACCTCAACAATTGGTTTTATGCCAACTGCACTCATGCCGACCGTTGACCCAACAATATATGCTTCCTGAATTGCCGTGTTGAATACCCGAAGATCACCGAACTTTTCTGCAAGTCTTGCCGTCTCCCGGAATACCCCACCAAGCCTTCTTCCGACGTCTTGTCCGTATAAAACCGCTTCAGGAAATTCTTCCATAATCTCGGTAATGGCATGCAAGGCGGCATCAACCATTAATATTTTTTCCCCCCCGGCAGACCGGGTTCCGGTTTCTTCTTGTACATAAGTCTCTGCAAAAATAAAATCTCCGACTTTAGTCATATCAGGATCACTTGCCCTGGAAGCTTGATGAAACGCTTCCTGTACATTTTTCTCCGCGTCTTTTTCAATCAGTAATATTTCGCTTTCCGATATTCCTGAAGCACTCAATTGTTGTCTCAATTTTGGCAACGGATCATGGGTAAAATGTTTATCCAGATCGACTTTGCTCCGATATGATTCTTTTCTAACTCCGCTTGTATGATGATTTAGCAATGGGACTTTTGCCTGAACAAGATATGGTCCGCGATTTTTCCGAACGGACTTAATAACCATATTCATTAATTCAAAACTTTGTTCAAAATCACTACCATCAATGCGTATGCGGTCCATGCCCGAAAACCCGGCAGCATATTCAAAAGCGTCCATTCTCCTAGCTTCATCGGAAGTAACACTGATCCCCCAATCGTTATCCTGTATCAAATAGATTATCGGCAATTTTTTCAATACTGCAAATTGAAAAGCTTCACTCACTTCTCCTTCGGTAATACTCGCGTCCCCCATCGAACAAATGATAACGGGTAACTCATTGTCTTTTCCTTTTTTTAACAAGGGGGATTGAATGGCTTCCAGGTATTGAATTCCCTGTGCTATTCCCGTCGAAGGTATTGCCTGCATTCCTGTTGCACTGCTTTGATGTATTATTGTTGGTCTATCATTTCCTTTATAGCTCGGATGAGCATAATATTCGCGACCGCCGGAAAAAATATCATCTGCTTTTGCAAGCAATTGCAGCATCAGTTGATAAGGTGTGAAACCCAATCCCAGCAATAAACTTTCATCACGATAATAAGGGCTTGCAAAATCACAAGGCAAAAGATTAAACGCAGCTGCTAATTGAATGGCTTCATGTCCCCGTGAAGTGGAATGAACATATCTGCAAATTTGACGATTGTGCTCATATGTTTCTGCCATGGATTTGGCAGTACACATCAGGCGGTATGCTTTCAGTAAAATTTCTGAACTGATCATCTACTAGGGATCTTTGTGACAAATGTAAAAGATATGATTCTTTATAAAAAACAAACCATCCTGTAAAACAAGATGGTTGCCTGAAAAAATCAAAAAAATAATTTTTACTTAATTTCTAGAGAAAGCAAACTTTCATCCTCAATAAAACCTTCAATTTCGTCTCCGACAACACACTCTCCCACTCCTGCGGGCGTCCCGGTAAAAACGAGATCGCCGATATTTACAGAAAAATAATTTGAAATGTATGCAAGCGCCTTATCAAAATTATTGATCATTAAACCTGAATTTCCCTGTTGCACCAGTTCTTTGTTTTTGTACAAACAGAAATTGATGTCTTTTTTGTTTTTGATATTTGTGAGCGGAATCCATTTTCCTATGGCTGCCGAGTTATCCCAGGCCTTTGCCTTCTCCCAGGGCAGACCTTTTTCTTTTAATTCGTTTTGCAAATCGCGCGCTGTAAAATCGATTCCTACAGTTACCGCATCATAATATTTATTGGCAAATCGATCCTGGATGTATTTTCCATTTTTTGAAATACGGAGAACAAGTTCACATTCATAATGCAACTCGTTGGTAAATTCCGGGTAATAAAATGGCGTATGCGCCTGAAGCAGAGCGCTTTTAGGCTTCATAAATACAATAGGCTCCTCAGGGATCTCATTGTTAAGCTCTTTTGCATGAGCGACATAGTTACGGCCAAGACAAAATATTTTCATATCCAAATAAGGGTTTAAACAGAAAATTCTTTTAAATTTTCATTCGGACTAAAAGACCGGGGGGAACGACTTACGGCTAACTATAGGAAATTGAATAAATAGGTAAAGGCAGGTTTAATGATTCACGAAAATAATGATTCCGATTTACAAATCATAACGTTATTTCCAATTTATTATATAAGTTCATAGTTTGTTCAATGCCAGCGTAGATAAAACTTTCCAAGAGCTCGACACTCTTTTCTATTTTAAGTTTTACCAGCGGAATTTCATTCTCAAACCATCTGCCTAAAACGAAATCAGCCTGCATGCCTTTTGGATAATGATTGCCGATTCCAAACCTTAGCCTTGGATAGTCAATTGTGCCTAACACCTCCTGAATGCTTTTTAATCCATTGTGACCGGCATCGCTGCCGCCAGGTCGTAACCTTACTTTATTTAGTGGCAAAGCAATATCGTCAACAACAACCAATAAATTACTAAGCGCTATTCCTTCTTTATCCAGCCAATATTTAACAGCATGACCGCTCAAATTCATATAAGTTGTCGGCACTATGCAGGTTACCGGTTTACCTTTTACCTTTATTTTCGAAACTCCGGCATACCGTTCGCTCTTAAAGCTGGCACCATATTTATGAACAAAAACATTGGCAATATCAAATCCGATATTATGGCGTGTTCCGGCGAATTCAGCGCCCACATTCCCAAGACCGGCAATTAAAAATTTATTCATGGCAGTTCAAAAGTAAATTAAAACTAAAAAATTTGATCGACACATTTACTTTCAATCTTTCACTTTTCATTGAGTCCGGTTCTTTTCGTTGTCCACCACTCTTTCGTCACTGTCTGTGCACTGGGCGCGATACCGTTTATGACACCCTAACGGCAACAAGCACCTAATTTCTGTTTGAATCTCCTCCCCAATCTGCTTTTGCACATAGAGAAGAAACGGCGAATTTTATTCTTAATCAATATTTTTGAATTGATATCTGCTTTATCTCTTGTTCTTGCACTCCGAAAAACATGATCTTGCCGGGTAGTCTTATCCTGAGAAGCAGAATTTGGCCTGCCGGGTAAACCCTGGCTGTCCGAATAAATCTCTCAAAACCTAAAGTGCAAATGATAAAAAAACCCAGACTAAAGCCGGGTTTTGGATGAATTTAATCCAATAATTATTTTTTAGAAGCAGGCTTTGCGGCAGCGGGTGCGGCAGCGGGTGCGCCTGCAGCCGGAGTTGCGCCTGTAGCCCCAGGGGTTGCCGCAGCAGGAACCGCAGTTGTTGATTCTTCCTGTTTCAATTCACGCGTCAATACAACAGAAGCCACGGGAATTCGTGGGGAATTGAGTATTTCGTAATGCTCTATTTTCACATCTTCCACGCGGATATTGCCGTTAAGTTTTAATTCGGTAAGATCTACCTTAATATTTTCCTGCAAGTATTTCGGATATGTTTTAACTTTTAGTGCTTTCATTTTAATGACAAGCTTCCCGCCTTCTTTAACCCCCTCGGGAACTCCGGTAAATTTTAACGGGATGTTTGCGATCACTTTCTTGTCCTCAACCAATTCAAGCAGATCAATATGAATGAGCGCATCAGTCACTTTATCAAACTGGATGTCTTTCATGATGCAATGGTACGATTTACCATCCAGGCTTACCTGTGCCAATTGAAAATCCGGTGTGTAAACTAAATTTTTGAATGCCGTTACCGGAGCTGAAAAATTTATTTCCTTTGCACCCCCGTAAATTACACCCGGCACTTTTTCCTCAGAGCGAATTTGGCGGGCGGCTGCTTTCCCGTGTTCGGTCCTGAGTTGTCCTTCGATTGTAATTGTCTTCATTTATGTTTATTTAAAATTTACTCTCTCATTTATTTCTTAACTGGGAATGAATAAACAAACTCGTGATACTTTTATTTTCGTAAGCATTACGAATCGCCACTGCAAAAAGCTCCGCCACACTCAACACCTTTATTTTCGAACATTGCTGTCGCAAAGGAATCGTATCACAAACTACCAATTCCTCTAAAACGCTGTTTTCAATATTTGCATAGGCGTTACCGCTCAACACCGGGTGGGTACACAATGCCCTGACACTCGTAGCTCCTTTTTCTTTTATCAGGCCTGCCGCTTTTGCCAGGGTGCCTCCGGTGTCGCAAATGTCGTCGATTAAAATCACGTCTCTTCCTTCAACATCGCCGATCACCACCATGCTCGCAATTTCGTTTGCCCTCTTTCTGTGTTTATCACAAATGACCATTTCCGCATTAAAATAGGATGCGATTTCACGGATACGATTGGCACTTCCCACATCGGGGGCGGCAAAGGTAAGGTTTTCCAGTTTAAGTTGCTCAATATAAGGGATGAAAATAGCTGAACTATCGAGATGATCCATCGGAATATCAAAATACCCCTGAATTTGCGGAGCATGCAGATCCATGGTTATGATGCGGTCGGCTCCTGCTGCAACGAGCATATTGGCAACTAATTTAGAACCAATCGCTACGCGGGGTTTATCTTTTCTATCCTGGCGCGCATAGCCGTAATATGGAATTACGGGGACAACTTTATAAGCAGACGCACGTTTGGCTGCGTCTATCATTAATAACAATTCAAATAAATTATCAGAGGGGGCAAAAGTGCTTTGAATTAAGAAAACCATATCTCCCCGGATACTCTCGTCAAAAATTGGCTGAATTTCACCATCGCTGAAATGCTGGATGGTTATTTTTCCGGGTATGTTACCAAATTGCTGGGTTATTTTTTCAGCAAGATACTGAGACGCGGTACCTGAAAATATCTTGGCGCTGGAATCCATATGAAATTTGTGTGGCGCGAAGATAGGACCAAAAAGAAAAAACGAAACAGGGAGTTGGAAAAAATTATCAACTGATCATGTTAATAAGACTTGAATTTCAGGTGCATTTCAAGTCTTTTTGGCTTTAAATAAAAACCAAACAAGTTAAAATCCAATTATTTTCAATTCAATCATTTCGTTACTGACGCCAGTACATGTTTGTCAATCTTAGGCGCAGCCACTGCCTTTGCCACATTGTTGGCTTTGGAACCTGTTCCGTTTGAATTGACTACATAGAAAACGGATGAACAGATAAAAATTGAAAAGAAAAGAGAAACAACATAGATGCCTACACAAAACATAAGCGATTGCCATCCACCGATAGCGCTGAAAGTTCTTGGTTTCATTGGATTATGGATTTAGTTTTCACGGATACAATTTATTAACGATTAGTCTATATAATTATTATAGAATGACATTAATATTATACCTTGAAAATAGTTGCAAATCCTTTTCTATGCAAGAGCAAAAACACTCAATTAAATATTGGGCTAAAGATGACCGTCCGCGGGAAAAATTGCTTAGTAAAACCCCTATGGCTTTAAGCGATTCCGAACTTCTGGCCATTTTAATCAATAATGGCACTAAAAATAAGAGTTCGGTCGAATTGGCCAGGGAGGTTATGGAGTTGGGAAAGAACAATCTCGCTCAGCTGGGGAAATTATCCGTAAGAGAACTAATGAAGATCAAAGGGATAGGCGAGGCTAAAGCTGTTGCCATCGCAGCTGCTCTTGAATTAGGAAGAAGAAGACAAGGTGTGACCTCGCTCGGGAAAACCGTTGTAAAGGACAGCCGGGAAATTGCCAATTACCTGCAGGCTATGCTTCGGGACCTTCACCATGAAGTATTTGCTGTTGTTTTTCTTAATCGGGCAAATAAAATCAATCATTTTGAAATCATCAGTAGCGGAGGCATGACCGGAACTGTCGCCGACCCAAGAATAATCTTAAAAAAAGCCCTGGAAGAAGGTGCGGTGAGTATTATTCTTTGCCACAACCATCCATCAGGAAATTTAAAACCAAGTCGCGCGGATCTGCAGGTAACCTTAAAAATAAAAGAAGCTGCAAAATATTTCGAAATTGGGATTCTGGATCACATTATTGTGAGTGAAGAAGGATATTACAGTTTTGCTGATGAAGGAATACTTTAAATGAATCATTTATCCAGGTAGTTGATCAGGTCAACCAAAAGGGCTTCATCAATGTCATTGTTCCGATGCAATGAAAAAAAAGCGTCAACTTTTTCAGGCTCCATGGCAAGATTTTTTTCAATTGATTTTCTTTTCAAATTAATCTTTTTGTAAAACCGACCATTTGGAAATACCACATAATAAAAATAAATGTCAACCAGCTCCCAAAAGGAAGAGGAGTAGGTTTCTGTCTTTTTAAGTTTTGTAAATGTCCATTTGTAAAGAGAATATTTATCATTTTTTACCAAAACCTGAAAAAATTTTTTATCATCAATTACCGGCATATGCTCAAAGCGGTATTCATGAGATCCATCTTTCAGAACAAACTCCTTAAATTCTCTTTTATCAATTTCGATTATTTGTTTTAAATCGATAGTGAGCAATAAGTTATTAGACACTTTATCGTAATTGAAAAAATACGTGTCGTTGGCGATTTCCACATTGTTGCTCGCGACCACCACTCCTTTCACCCATTTACTGAATAAATACTTAGCATCGTTAAAATAATCAATGAAAGGGGCTATGGCATTGACTTTAAAAGGTAAAGTGTCGCCAGTATTTCCATGGATTAATCGCCCTTTTCCATCCTCAATGAGTAAAGCATTTGAATAACAATTCCTGCTCAAACTGGAAAGATTTGCAAAAAGTGCTGCTAATATTAAAATAAATTTACTCACTTATTTTTATACGTCTAAAAATGAAAGTAGTTATTCTTTTTGTGTGCCTTTTAAAAGCACGAATACATTATTAAGCTTGCGCAGTAGGTCCACCAAAATTCAATGGGAGTTGCACTTCTTCTAAGTCCTGTATTTTGCCATTTGCAGATTCGAAACGGGAAATATTTTCCGTCAATGCTTTCATAAAGCGTTTTGCATGTTGAGGAGTAAAAATAACCCTTGATTTTACTTTGCTCTTTGGTGTTCCCGGCATAACGTTTACAAAATCAATTACGAATTCAGCGTGCGAATGAGTGATGATTGCAAGGTTGGCGTATTCACCTTCAGCAACCTGTTCGCTCAACTCAATATTTAACTGATTAGTGGGTTGTTGCTCAGGCATGATAATTATTTCCTGCAATTTAATAAAATTTGCAGGCTTATTTTTCAAATAATCCTCAAACAGGGTGCGATTTTTCACGTGTTGAGTGATTCCATTGAATTTTTCAAGTGTATTCATTGCAGTAAGTCCCGCAAAAATGGATACTTCAAATATGCTATTGGTTGAGAAAAATAATCAATCCTTTTAGAAAGCTTTCATCTATTGAGTCGTCTGCATGCTGGGAGAAATAGGCATTTACTTTATCTGTTTGGTTGCTCAGTACAGATTTTATGGATTTCTTTTTCAATTCAATTTCCTTATAATCTTTGGCACCGACCTGCAAAACATAATAGCGAAATTCGTCAAGATATTCGTCGTAATTATTTCCACTTTCTGTCAACCCGTCTGTGCGGTAATTTGATTTGATAAACTTTGTCTTAATGGATTTATAGAGCAGAAATTTATTTCCTTTAACCAATTGCTGCAAAAAATTTCCATTTTCCAAACCAGGCACCTGTTCAAAAATATAGAAAACGCCATTATCACTTTTCAACGCAAATGCTTTAACCTGATCTTTATTGATTTCCATTGCTGATTTCATATCTTGGGTCATGAGTATGCCTCTTGAAATTTTGTCATAATTAAAAAGATACGATTTATTGTCAATGATATTATTGGCAGTATCCACCACAACACCGCCAACCCATTTGTCAAATAAATACTTGCTGCCCCTGGTTTCCTCGGTATGCGTAAATTGGGGAAGAAAAGTACCCGAAAATGTGTTTCCAAAACCAGGTGAGCTGCTTACTGATCTCGATGGCATCCCTCCTCCCGGTCCCATACCTGAGCTGATTGTCTGTCCATTGAACATATTTTGATAAGTGTCATGGAGTCCATTCCCAATTGCCTGATCGTTTATCGTCGTATTATCAGCTGCTGACGAATTAGGTTTCTGTTCAGTTTGTCCGTTAATGACCACCTTATCCATGTTCTTAGGATTTTTCTTCAGCATGATGGACAGATTGTTTTCACCATTTAATTTTACTGTATCCCCAACATACCCCACTGCGGTGACCACCAAATAAGCATTGGCTGTTACATTAATGGTAAAAAATCCAATTGAGTCAGCATGAACCCCGGTTTTTGCTCCCTGCAAAATTACTGAAGCAAAAGGAACGGGGAAACCCTGTTCATTCATGATCTTTCCACTGACTGAGGCAGATTGGGCAAGTAACCTGCTAATGAAAACTGTAAAACAAACAATTAAGTTCATCCTTTTCATGTAAATAATATTTATTAAATCGAATCTGGCTTGCTTAAAAAACAACAGTATCCCGTTATTGGTTCAGCGATATGTATATTTTTTCGATTTATTGGGCAGAAAATGATTCCGGCGTTGCAGTTACTGGTTTAAAAAAATGATCAACCCGGTTAAAAAATTCTCATCGACAGAATCATCTGCATGTTGCGAAAAATAGGTATTCACTTTAGCAGTTTCATTAACAAATACAGATTTCACAGATTTCTTTTTCAATTCAATTTCTTTAAATTCTTTCGACCCTGCGGGTAAAACGTAATAACGAAATTCATCAACATATTCATCATAATTATTACCGATCTCTGTTAACCCGTCTGTCCGATAATTTGATTTTACGAACTTTGTCTTTATTGATTTATATAAATAATATTTATTCCCTTTAACCAGCTGCTGCACAAAATTTCCACTCTCCATTCCGGGTACCTGTTCGAATATATAAAATCTACCATTCTGGTCTTTTAGGGCAAATGCTTTGACCTGGTCCTTATTCACTTCAATTGCTGATTTCATATCTTCTGTCATGAGAATCGCCCTGGAAATTTTATTATAGTTAAAAAGATAGTTTTTATTGTCGATGATATTGCTGGATGTATCTACGACTACGCCGTTAACCCATTTATCAAATAGATATTTGCTTCCTCTTGTTTCTTCGGTATGGGTAAATTGTGGCAAAAATGTACCCGCAAAGGTGTTACCAAAGCCAGGTGAACTGCTTATGCTGTGGACTACAGTTGGGGCAGTACTTGGACCCTGCACATAAGCAGAATTTAAAGTTTGTCCGTTAAACATATTTTGATAAGTATCCTGCAAAGTATTTCCAACAATCTGATTCTGAGCAGTATTGATATTATTGGATGTGCCAGGTTTGGATGATCCAGCATTGTCTGTACTATCTAAATTTTTTGTTCCTTTCCTCAAAATGATTAAAGCTTTGTCGTCATTGCCAACGTACAGCGTATCGGTAAGATATCCTTGTGCGGCAATGATTAAAACAGCATTTGAATTAATGTTGATTTTAAAAAAACCCAGAGAATCCACATACATGGCTGTTTTTGTTCCCTTCTGGCTGACCAATGCTGACGATAACGGTAAACCGTTTTCATTGCGCACAGAGCCCGTAAAAGATATGGACTGTGCTGGTGCTGCAATGTATACACCAATCGCTAATGTAACAAACAATACCATTTTCTTCATAAACAAGATATTTTAATTTTTTTTATTTGGATTATTTTTAATTTCCTCAGCCTGGGCAGCTGATCTGCCTTACTTCAAAGCGGTTTTAAGTATCGACCGGCAATAATAAAAATCCGGAAGTTCCGAGTCTTTCTGACAATTCGAGCACCGGAATCACATAGGTATTGTGCAGGATTACGGGTTTTTGCGGATGTGTACGGATAATCCATTTTTGAGATTCGCACCGAGAATTCAAAATTTATTTGCGTCCTGGATTACTAGCCGTCCGTTATGCAAATTTCATGCAATTTAAGAATTTTGGAAAGTGTCTGTCCAGAATAATCTTTGCACCAATGTTCAAGATTTATGGATCCTTCTTTTGATTGATCAATTCCATGCACCTTACCTGTAGCATGGAGTTGCAAAATAAAACTTACTTTCTAAAATAAACAGGCTGCCTTAAAGCAGCCTGTTTATATTCAAAATAAAAAAATTCTATTTAGTAAAGATATCGGTGATGTTTCT
>DATGFZ010000204.1:0-17987 GCA_035308805.1 Puia sp.
TCCTTAAAGCGGATTTTCATTCTATGCGTCTGAAAGGTTTCAATATTGCTGACTGAGCTCACTTCTAACCATTTTTGTTGGGCAGCGGCATATACCTCAAAATCATATGTAAGTGCAGAAGAAAAACTCATATCACCGCCACATAATTTCAAAATGCGGTATGGCAAATTCAAAGTTTGTAACAATTGCTCAACATGAACTACCATTTCTTCGAGCACGTCATAACTTTTTTCCGGATGCACCAGTTGAACCAGTTCTACTTTATCAAACTGATGCAAACGGTTTAATCCGCGAACATCTTTCCCATAACTTCCAGCTTCACGACGGAAACAAGGCGTGTATGCTGTCATCTTAATGGGCAGACTATTTTCCTTCACAACCTCATCCCTGTAAATATTGGTAAGCGGAACTTCAGCTGTCGGAATGAGATAAAATTTGTCTTCGTTCACATAGTACATTTGTCCTTCCTTATCCGGCAATTGCGTTGTTCCAAACGCAGAATTTTCATTCACCATAATCGGTGGTTGAATTTCAGTGTAGCCTGCAGCCGTATTATAATCCAAAAAATATTGTATCAGCGCACGTTGAAGTTTCGCGCCTTTATGAATGTAAACGGGAAATCCACTGCCGGAAATTTTATTGCCGAGTTCAAAATCAATCAAATTATATCTCTTTGCCAGATCCCAGTGCGGGACTGCATGTGCGTGTAATGATGGTCTATTGCCACCTTCCCGGACAACAACATTGTCTTCCGGCGTGTTGCCTTGAGGAACTTTTGATGACGGAAGATTAGGGAGCAGGAGTATCTTTTCATTCAACTCACTTTCTGTTTTTGCAAGCGCTTCGGCAACAGGTTCTAAAACAGATTTTAATTGGGCAACCTCCAGTTTTTTTTCTGCTGCTTTTTCTTTTTCACCTTTCCCCATCAACTGACCGATTTCTTTGGAAGCCGAATTTAATTTGGATTGGGTCGTATCTGATTCTGTTTGTAATTTTTTTCTGTAACCATCTAATTCAATGAGCTCATCAACCAAATAGGATTCCTTAAAATTCTTGATCGCTAATCTTTCTTTTACCAAATCTTTATTTTCTCTTATAAATCGTATGTCCAGCATCTTATTTCAATTTTGACAAAGATAATTGTTGGTTGGGAGACCATAAGAATTCCGGAGAAATTTTCAGGCTAACAGAGAGAGACACCAAAAGCTGGCAGCGCAACATTTCCGGCATTCGTCCTTGGTAATAGGTTTGGACAACGGCACAATAGTTGCCACCTCACAAACATCATAAACCATTACTGAATAAAAATCTTAATTTCACAATAAATCTCTTTTATGGATCAGGGCATGATTACTACAAGTTTTCAATTAGACGGATATAAAATAACAAAAAACCTGGGATTGGTAAGAGGCATCACAGTTCGCTCAAGAAGTTTGCTCGGCAATATCGCCGGCGGGATTCAATCGCTTTTTGGAGGGCAACTTTCCATTTATGTCGAGTTGTGTGAGACTACCCGGGAAGAAGCCTTTCAGCTAATGGTCCAACATGCGGAGCAGCGCGGCGCCAATGCAGTGATCAATATGCGTTACGACGCCAACGAAGTTTTGAACGGAGTGACAGAAGTACTTGCTTATGGTACAGCTGTTGTTGCTGAGAAGATTTAGCAGGATGTAAATGGCCGGGGGAGAGCAGGGTTCTCAGCCGGCAAATATTGATTTATTCACGTCCCCACTACCCGTTGCCATTCCCGCCCGCTGTCTTGTAAACTTCCGAATTATATATGTGCATGACCCGATTCGGATTTTCCAATGGCTCAAACCCGAATTTTTCGTATAGACCGTGAGCATCTTTTGTTCCCAGCATCCATCTCCTCAAACCTTGTAATTCCGGATAAGCCATGATCACTTCCATCAGCCACATGCTTAACCCTTTTTGGCGATAATGTTCATCAATAAAGACATCAGCCAGATACCCGAAAGTAGCTTTATCGGTAATCACTCTTGCAAAACCAATTTGATTCTTGCCATCATAGATTCCAAAACAAGTGGATCCTTCTATTGATTTCTTAACCGTTTCCAAAGGAATATTTTCTGCCCAATAAGATTTATTTGAAAGATAACGGTGGATGTATTGCACATCCAGTTTTTCTTTTTCATCTGAAATAATATAATTTTCTTTCTGCCAATGCATTGCTATTTATTTACTCAAAAGTAAAAAGGAATAAAATAGGACAATTAAATAATGAAATTTCCATTGGCCGTTCACTATTCACCATTCACCATATATTTGCAGCATTATGCGAACCGAAGATGATCTGCAAGCACGATGGTGGAACTTAGAATCAAAGCTGACGGGGCGTTTTGGAAAAAAACCGGATGTTGAAGCCATTTTATTTCTGATCGGTGTGCAGGAATTTGGCGAGATCAGAAAAAAATTCAGCAAGGAACAAAAGCAGGACCTGATGCATATTGCCATTTGTCATTTGCTGGCGCCGAGCGGTTATTATGAAATGGAAAAAGTTGATGAAGAAGGCTGGCCGCATTTTAAACAATTAAAACAATTGCCCGTAATGAATATGATTGAACAGGAAAATTTTTTGAAAGACCATATTCTATTGTATTTTGAAAAATCGGGAATGTGAAGAATACCAGTTCCTTATGACGACCAAGACCAAACCACTTTTCTAAAAAATACTATCGTGCATATACGCTTATTAGCATTTTTATTTTTTGTAATTATTTTTTCCTGTAACCCTAAATTGTCAAACGGGTTAAGAAAAAATGACCTGAAAAAAGACGTGGAGATTATAACTGAAAAGGGAATTATTGTGGTAAGATTATCCGACAGCACCCCGCTTCATCGAGATAATTTTTTAAAGCTCGTCAAGCAAGAATATTACGACAGTGTTTTATTTCATCGTGTAATAAAAAATTTTATGATTCAATCCGGTGACCCCGACAGCAAGCATGCAAAACCGGGCGCTGAATTGGGAAACGGCGGACCTGCGTACACCATACCTGCAGAATTCAGGATATCATTATTTCATTATAAAGGAGTGATTGCGGCTGCGCGTGAAGGAGACGATGTGAACCCGAAAAAAGCCAGTGCGGGGAGCCAATTTTATATAGTGCAGGGAAAAAAGTTTACCGACTCCGGATTGGATTCTGTTGAAACGCGACGCCTGCACCGAAAAATTCCGTCCAACCAAAGAGAAGTTTATAAAACGATTGGCGGCACTCCCCATCTCGACCAAAACTATACGGTGTTTGGTGAGGTGACCAGAGGACTTAGTGTCGTCGATTCCATCGCAGAAGTTTCTACAGATTCAAACGACAGACCTGTTAAAGATGTCCGCATTATCAAAATGAAATTAATAAGACGCAAGAATTAGTCTTAGCGGGTGACCGTTTGTCAATTAAAACAATCTTCAAGTTTATTATTAAACAGCTTGTTTTTATTCGGGCTGTTTTTGTAATCTTGCGTAATAAAATTGAATAACATGAGTTTTCCCGAGAATCTTCATTATACCAAAGATCATGAATGGATAAAAATAGAAAGTGATGATATAGCTGTGGTCGGCATTACTGATTTTGCACAGCAGGAATTAGGTGACATTGTTTATGTTGAAATTGAAACCGTAGGAAAAACGCTGGAAGCGGACTCAGTATTTGGCACAGTCGAAGCTGTGAAAACCGTTTCCGATCTGTACCTCCCTGTTGCCGGTACCATAACTGAAATAAACCCTGCACTTGCGAATTCTCCGGATTTGGTAAATTCTGATCCTTATGGCGCGGGCTGGATGGTAAAGCTCAAAGTAAACAATCCGGCAGATATAGATAACCTCTTAAATGCAGCCGCTTATGGTTCGGTAGTCGGATAGGAGGATGAGTGTCGACATTGCGCGAAAATTTTAAATTATTTTAAGCTTGGCAGTTCAGGACTTACATAGCGAACGCGAACTTGTTTTACTTCTAAAAGAGAAAAACAACAAAGCATTTGGTTATTTGTATGATAATTACTCTGCTGCTTTATTTGGGATAATCCATCAAATAATTGATGATAATGAACTTGCCAGCGATATTTTGCAGGAAGTTTTTATAAATATCTGGCGTAGAATAGAAACCTACGATCCCTCAAAAGGCAGGTTATTCACCTGGATGCTTAACATTGCAAGAAACGCGTCAATAGATACGTTAAGATCAAAGAATTATCAAAATAGCAAAAAAAACCAAGAATTGCCGGATGACGTAAATAACATTGGCTCAGGAACACCAATTATTCAGGCGAATATTGATAATATTGGACTGAGAAAAATTTTGGAAAGACTCAAACCCGAACACCGGATCCTGATTGAATTAGCCTACTTCAAAGGCTATACTCATGAAGAAATCTCGAAAATTGAAAGCATTCCGCTCGGCACGGTTAAAACCAGAATCAGAAATGCATTGTTACAACTAAAAGAATATTTACAATAAGTGAATATACAGGATTACATATTAAGTGGAATTATCGAAAGCTATGTTTTAGGGATTGCAAGTCCCGAAGACAGGGCTGAATTCGAATCCGTCTGCGCTTCTCATCCTGAAGTCCGAAAAGCAAGAGACGAATTTGAAGCGACCCTGGAAGCCTATTTTATGAACCATCCGGGAACAATCAAACCCGCAAGTGAATTGAGAGATAAAATTTTTGCGGAAATAAACAGGACTGCTGATGATTCACCCAAAAGGGAAACCATTATTGCCCCTATTTATCCGTTGCAACCCGTTAAAAGAGGTTGGTGGCGTTTCGTTGCTGCCGCGGCCATCATTTTATTATTGGGAAGCACTGTATTGAATTATTATTTCTTCACCCAGTATAAAGAATATAGTATAAAATACCAGGAATTGTCTTCTTCACAAATTCAAATGGCGTCTGCTAACCAGGCATTGCAAACCAAATTGCAGGATTATGAATCGGCAATGAATTTGATGAAGAATCCGGCAATGGCAATTATTAAAATGAACAGTGTTCCCTCAAGTCCAAGCCCAAATAGTTTAGCAACGGTTTATTGGGACACGCGTAACAAAGATGTTTACCTCCTCGCTAATAATTTACCGGCAACAGTTACTGACAAACAATATCAGTTATGGGCAATAGTTGACGGCAAACCTGTTGATGCCGGTTTGGTTGAGATAAAAGAAGGATTATCCTTTATTAAGATGAAAAACATTCAACGAGCACAGGCGTTTGCCATTACCCTTGAAAAGAAAGGGGGAAGCGACGCCCCTACTCCCGCTGCCATGTATGTTTTGGGGAAAGTGACCGGTTAATTTTGACCAGGGCAGGAAACGGGTTTTTTATGATGAACAATAATGATCATCAACCTTAAGAAGATCGGCATTTTCATTCTTTACAAAAACCCATTTGGATATCTTTTGTTTTCGTGATCTTTACAAGAATGATCAACTTTTTCAAAAAGCATTTTAATCATATTTTTTATCCCGTTGCCTGGTCCATAATTATATTGATACTGCTCACGCTGCCAGGATCCATGCTTCCGCATGAAAAAGTTTTTTCAATTCCAAACTTCGATAAGCTGGTCCATATGATTTTGTTTGGCGGATTTGTTTTATTGTGGAGTATCTATTTCAATAAAAAAATTATTAACCAAAAGAAACTGCTCGTGGTCTTTTTTCGCATTTTTATTCTTGCCAGTGTTTATGGGGCGTCTACGGAATTTATCCAGAAATATTTTATCCCTTCACGCGATTTTGATGTTGCAGATATTCTTGCCGATGTTGCCGGCGCTGCAATTGCCTATGGCATATCCAACGTTTTTTTGAGCCGCATCGAGTAACGCTAAACAAATTCAGCCATTATATAAAAAAGTAAGCCCCGATAGAAATCGGGGCCGTAACCAAAACTAACTGCTTATGAGAAAATTGACTGCTTTGTGTGAGTCAAATAGAAAAGACATTTTTAAAGTACATCATGTATAACGCAAAACAGATGCCAATATTATATAATCAATCGAACCTTCAAACCATTTAAAGAACACATCTGCTTTTACTATCCAAAGTTACGATAGCAAAAAGCATTTAGATCTGTATCGCTATTTGAATAACATTTATTTAGCAATAGCTAATAAAACGTTAGCGTCATGAAAAAACAAAGAACTGTATATATGACAGAACTTTGGATCAAAAGTTTATCACCCAATGTTAAAAAAAATCGAAAACAAACAAACCGATAAAAAAACCCAATCTGCCGAAGGATTGGGTTTGTCATGGATGAAAAAGTAAGACGCATCATTGGCCGAACATTCCTTTGATCTTGTCAAGGACGCCAGCCCCCATTCCGGCTTCCTGCCCGGAGGCTAGTTGACTGATGATGCCTTGTACATTAAAACTGCTGTCATTTGGATCGTTGGTTTTATGGACAAGACTTTGCAATACATTGGGAATAAGATCGCCGGCAACTCCGCTGGCGGCATTTTGATCAAGCCCGAATTTGTCCATCAGCGCTTGTACAAAATTGCCGGAAATATTCTGGGTCGCGGGATTCGAACTTAGGTTCCCCGAATTGTGGAACAAATTCATCACGTCCTGCATATTGCCTTGCGAAATCATATTTTTTAGCGTTCCTACAATGGAATTACCGGCTTCACTGATTACCGCATTATTTTGTTCGTTGGGAATGGCAGGATTATTTATTATAGCGTTTCCGGCATGCTGCCAGATAAGGTTGATGAGATTGTCCAACATAAGTGTATAATTTTTTACAAGATAGTATTTTGAAGCCACTACATCTTTAATTCTGTTTTGCCAGTTTTTCTGCATTTTCAGCAAATTGCAAAGCGTCAATAAACTGTTGGATGTTTCCATTCATAACATCATCAAGATTGTAAACAGTCAACCCGATGCGGTGGTCCGTGACACGCCCCTGGGGATAATTGTAGGTTCTGATTTTAGCGCTTCTGTCACCGGTACTTACTAAACTTTTTCGGTGCCGGGAAATTTCTTCTTCCTGTTTGCGAACCTGTTCCTCATACAATTTTGTGCGCAGCATTTGCATCGCTTTTTCGCGATTGCCCAGCTGGGAGCGTTCGGTCTGGCACATTACGACTGTTCCGGTAGGTATATGCGTTAGCAGTACTTTTGTTTCAACCTTGTTTACGTTTTGTCCGCCGGCGCCTCCGCTGCGGGCAGTTTCCATTTTCACATCGCTTTCCTTTAATTCAAAATCCACTTCTTCAGCTTCGGGCATCACGGCAACAGTCGCCGCGCTGGTATGGACGCGTCCGCTTTGTTCGGTGTCCGGAACCCGCTGCACGCGATGAACACCACTTTCAAATTTTAATGTTCCGTAAACATCATCGCCCGTAACTTCCAGCTGGGCTTCTTTGTATCCGCCAACAGTTCCTTCACTTTCGCTGAGCAATGCAGTTTTCCATCCTTTTCTCTCACAATATTTTATATACATCCTCAAAAGATTCCCTGCAAATAAGCTCGCTTCATCGCCTCCCGTTCCCGCCCGGATTTCGATGATGGCATTTTTTTCATCCTGGGGATCCTTGGGAATGAGAAGTTGGCGTATTCTTGCCTCCATGGCTTCCTTCTTCTCTTCAAGGGCGGGAGTTTCTGATTTTGCCAGATCGCGCAATTCTGCATCATCGCCGTTGAGCGCTTCTTTATAGAAATCAACATCATCGAGTACCTTTTTGTATTCTTCCTGCGCCTGAACAATTCTTTCCAGGCTGCGGTATTCTTTACTCATGGCGCTGAATTTCCTTGTATCGGCAATCACAGAGGGATTGCTTAATGATACGCCCAGATCTTCAAATCTTGCTTTAATTGCGTCAAGCTTATCTAACATAGTTTTACTTTTATAGTGACCGGGGCTCAAGATGGACCATCAAAAGAGGGCAATAAAATTAATGTTCAATGCGAAATTTCAATATTTTGCCAAGGATGATTCACCAATTCCTGGTTCACAAGTTTGCAAAATTAATTCTTTCACCATTGATATGAAGCATCTGAAGTTTAAAGCGGATTATTTATTTACCGGCGAGCAAATGCTGAATAAAGATTTTGTATTGATTACGAACGAAATGGGTGTTGTTGAAAACATCATTCCTTCTTCTGAGGCTGGTTCGGGAGTGCAAGTCCTTGAAGGAATTCTTTCACCGGGATTCATAAATTGTCATTGTCATTTGGAATTAAGCCACCTGAAAAATCTAATTCCGGAAAAAACCGGGTTGGTGGATTTTGTTTACAAAGTTGTTACCCATCGCCAGGCTGACGAAGAAATAATTCTGGATGCAATTGCCAGAGCGGAGGATGAAATGATTGAAAATGGAATTGTGGCTGTTGGAGATATTTGCAACAACACAGATTCGTTTCTTCAAAAACAAAAACAGAGAATCGCCTATTATAACTTTATTGAAGTGAGTGGTTGGTTGCCTGGAATTGCCGAAGCTAGATTTGAAAAGAGTAAATCTTACTTTGATATGTTCTCCCAAATATCCTCCTCAAAAAATCAACTTTCCATGGTGCCACACGCGCCTTACTCCGTTTCAGATGAGTTATGGCAATTGATTCAACCCTTCTTCTCACAAAAAACGGCGACCATTCACAACCAGGAAACAGCTTTTGAGGACGAGTTTTTCTTTTCCGGCACGGGAGATTTTTTAAGGATGTTTGCTGCAATGAATATTGACAACCGTTTTTTTAAACCAACAGGCAAAAGCAGCCTGCAATCTTATCTTTATAAATTGGGTAATGCTAAGAATGTCTTATTCGTGCATAATACTTTTACTAAAAGACAAGATATTCAATTTGTAAAAAAACAGTGGAACAACAACCCCGCAGCATTTTACTGCATTTGCGCGAATGCAAATATTTATATTGAAAATTCATTGGCACCCATTGAACTATTGATATCTGAAAACCTGAATATTGTTTTGGGAACAGACAGTTTGGCGAGTAACCATAGCTTGAGTATTTTGGATGAAATGAAGACCATAATCAGGCATTTTCCAAAAATTTCGCACGTGCAATTGCTGCAATGGGCAACGATCAATGGAGCAAAAGCCCTGCAGGTGAGCAGTACCCTCGGAAGTTTTGAAGCAGGAAAAACCCCTGGGGTCATTTTAATAAAAAATAACGATGACCAAAGATTGACTCAGCAATCTTCAATAACCACAATTGTGTAATGATTCCGCGAATTGGATCATGCGGGGTGATCGCGTGAGCGTTCGAAGACAACCTAAAATTGGTTTAGATCCGGAACTGAAAGCATGCATCTTTTGCTTTTTTGTATCTGCAATTCAATAACCGGGCGTTTTTTGAGCTTTGATTCAAGTCATAACGGTCTTTTGACTACAAGATTTTTTAAACAGGCCGGACGAAGGCATAAATCGGAATCGGAAACCATTAGTGACCCGAGGTTGCCGCCTCGAAAATCCGGCAAAAATTACCGCCTCCGATTTTTCTGATATCTTCTTCATTGAAACCGGTCTGTAACATGGCCCGGACAACCGCAAAATAAAAACCATCTTGCTGATTTTGCCAGGCTTCATTGGTTCGCTCACCAACCCGTACAGGATTTTTGCCATCGCCCATGTTATGGTTAGCATTATTGCCATCATGTGATTGATCATCGGTGCGATTGCTTGCATTATTTTGTCCTGTCTGGGAATTGGAATGACCGGGAGATCTGTAAGAAGGGGTCATTTTGGTGTCGGTACCTATGCAAACATGGTCGACCCCTATAACATCCGCCATAGCACGAATATTTTGGGCATACGCTAAAGGTGTGTCGGAAAGATGAGTCCAAACACCAATAATACCTCCTGCATTTGCTACAATTTTTGCTTGTTCTTTACTGATGAGCCTGGGTCTCATCATCTTGGCCATATTCTGGTTTCCTCCCAATTGAGTATCCAGACCAGTATGCGAAATAATCACAGGATGGGTTGTCACTTTCAGGGCTGCGTTAATGGTTTCATTACTGCAATGGGTGAGGTCAGCGAGGATTCCCATTTTATTACATTCTCTGATGACGTCTGCTCCGAAAGCGGTTAGTCCGCCCCACCGTGCAGGGTTTGTGTACACATCACCCAAAGGGACTGAAGCGTCGCTATCATGCAATAGTCCAAGTTGTCTGAGACCCCTGCCATAAGCTACTCCGAGTCTGTCCAATTTTCCTTCCAGGAAATGGCCACCTTCGACCGATTGAATGACGGTTGCAAGGTGGTTTTTATGAGCGGCCTGCAGGTCTGTGAGAGTAAGCGCGCGTTTCATATTGTTGCTGCGGAGGACCTCATCCATTGCGTTCAACGCGTTCAGGAATCGTTCATAGGCTTCTCCCTCCTTAGTCAGCCTTTGATAATCAACAGCAAAAGTCATGCAGATTGCAGACAATCCGGATTTCTTCATTTCGCCGACCATGTCAACTTTTGGCCCGGGGAACTCCTCAACATTGAGCGGAACATCTATATGATTGTGGGTATCAATTCCTATTGTTCTGGCTACAATTTCGGCCACCCTCGGGTCGTCTTGGTTGCTTGCCGGGTAGGCCAGGGGTTTCAACATCATTGCGGTTCCTGCCCCTGTAACGTTGACGATAAATCTTCTTCTCGACCATTCCTTTTGGCTACTGTTATCCATAAACTTGATTATTTTATCATTCCATTTTCGCGAAAAATTGTTATCAGACAAAAATCAATATCAAGGTCAAAATGATTCCCCCAAAAGTAAAGTAAAGACCTTTTTTGAAAATTTGGGTTTTAGGCAAAAACATCCAAAAAGCAGAAATGACAAAAAACAACAGCGATAAACCAAAGAAAACATTTAGAAAAAACAAGGGGTCTTTGGTTGATGCTTTGTGGATTTGGGTCAATCTTTCCAAAATTCTGGGCAATTCTTTTGAAGTCACAAGGGCAACACCGGTTGTTCTGTTGAAGGTCCCTTCCTTAAAATAGATGATTCCATTTTGTTCTTTTTCAATTTTGAAATCACGTATCCTTAATGCCCTTCCCAGGTCCGCAGTCTTGAAATCAGGGGGGAAAGTTTTTTCCACCTGTTTTTCAGATTTTAAAAAATCCGTATCCTTAAAAATTAAAACTATGCCGCTGATCCCATATATTGTCATTATACCAGCCAGGAAAAAACCCAAATAACGGTGATAAATCCGCATTGTCTTATTAGATGTTGAACCGCTCATTGTTGATAAATTTTTATGATGAAAATTGTTTTAAAATAGTCTTACAGCTTTATTTTCAAAACTTTGCATACCGCCGACCTTGTCATTTTTCGACCCCGAGCCTGGACTGCCTAATCTCATTGAACTTAGTTACCCCGTCAATAATATATTTCTTGGTTCGGGGAATTATTGGTTACGGTTCACCAATTTTCCTACAGCTTCCCGGTAAGTTTCTCCAACGGGCAATTCTTTGTCTTTGATAAAAACACTGTTTTTTCGAACGGCAATGATGCTGTCAATAGAAATCAAATAGGATTTATGTATCCGGACGAACCGATGAGGAGGAAGTTGTTCTTCTATCGATTTCAAACTTCCTCTTATCACTAGTGGCTTATTGTTGCTGTTTAAATAAATTTTTACATAATCGCGCAATCCTTCCATCCAAATGATATGATCAAACATTACTTTTACCTGGCTATAATCTGCGTTCACAAAGAAATATTCCTTATGTTGAGGGACCTCTATGTTGACATCCTTGCTTTGTAACTCATGCAGCTGTTTTGCCCTGTTGCATGCTTTTATAAATCTTTCAAGCAAAACCGGCTTTACCAAATAATCCACTACAGCGAGGTCATAACTTTCAAGTGCATATTGTTTATAGGCGGTAATGAAAATGACTAATGGCTTTTTTTCTAATGCGGCAACAAATTGAAGCCCGGATAAACCCGGCATTTGAATATCAATAAAAATGAGATCAATATGGTTTTCCTGCAGCATCTTCATGGCTTCAAAAGCATTGCTGCAAGCGGCTATCAAATTCAGGTATGGAACTTTGCTGATGTTGTCAGCAATCAGCTGCAGCGCCAAAGGTTCATCATCCACCGCAATGCAATTCATGTTCATTTTAAAAATATTTTTAGGTGTACCGTATACCATTCCCCTGAATCCTCAATATGTAGTTGATGTGTTTTTGGATATAGCAGATCCAATCGCCTTTTTACATTCGTCAGACCAATACCCGAAGTCTTATCTTTTACAGTTTCCTTGTTTGCATATCTATTTTTCACTGCGAAATCAAGTTCACTATTTGCTGCTTTCAGATCGATAAAGATTTCAGGATCCTCTGGTAAGGCGTTCCCGTGTTTGAATGCATTTTCTATAAAAGGAATCAGCAACATCGGTTCAATCGCGTGCCATTCTTCTACGATGTCGAAATGTACCTGTAAATTCAGTTTTGAAGTAAAACGCAACTTTTGCAAATCAATATAATCTTGCAGAGACTCTATTTCATTTTTCAACAACACTTTTTCATCATCGCTCTCATACAGCATGTATTGTAAAAGAGATGACAATTTAATCACGGTAGGTTCAAGTTCCTCACTTTTTAACCTTACCATGGCAACAATATTATTGAGCACATTGAATAAAAAATGCGGACTTATCTGGGACCGAAGAAAGGCCAGTTCTGTTTTCAGGTTTTCACGCTGCAGGGCAGCTGCTTCTGATTCACTCCTTATCCTGTCATAAATTATTTTGTAAACCATGCTTACCATCAATGTGAACAGGAATGGAACGGAGTTATGCCGGGACGATATAAAAAAATTAAAATGGTGTTTTGGAACGAATAAAAAAAACAGCGCACCGTGAAGAACCATAATGGCCAAAAAAGAAATAAGTATGAAACCGACGTACAATAAATATTTTCTTTTGAAAAAAAAGACCGGCATCAGGACGCCAGCATTCAGATAAAACATACCCATCCACAAAAAACTGGTTGTGTGATCCAGGTTCCTGAAAGCAATAAAATCTCGGTCATGCGCTCCTTCATTTTCGCTTGTAAAAATAAAGGGCAGCATTAAAATGGCAGTCCATACAATAATGTGTATGGTCACTACTATGCCTTTATTCAATTGCCACTTTATTTTCATAATTAATTTTATTGGGTTAGTCCCATTTTTGTTTTTTCAGGATCAAACTGTCAGCCCGGTATTTTGCTTTTATTGTATCAACGATTTGTTGGCACCACGCATTAAAGATTTGCCTATCTGCTCCGCTCAGTTCGGCATCCTTAAGAACGATAGAATATGCGTTCAGTGGCATATCATCATTTTCAATCTGCTCCATTAACTTTTCCATTTTCCTTTTTTGTACGGGTGCTCTTAAAGCAGTAAAGTTATTGAGATTAAAATGCCTATTGCCCTCTGCAACATGATTGTTCAGCCATCATCCCACAGGCTGAATTTCTGCGTACCATGGATATACCGTTTTGTAAGCGTGGCAATCCGCGCACGATCCGCAAGGATCGCTTTAACCCCATCGGGTTCTGAGTAAGTCGCACCAATATCTTTTGACACTTCCCCCCATAAATTTTTTGAAGGACGGATCAATTGGATCATCAACATGATAATGATAAAACCCAATGGTATTTTTTTGATCATGCTCATATGTCCTATTGAAGTCTTCAACACGAAACTATTGTTACATGGGGATATAATCCTAAGAAATGATGCAAACCCGGAAAACTCTGCTGTCAAACAATAAACTTGGATTATTTCTTTGGGGATTCTGTTTAGAAGAAGGAAATAAAATCATCGCGGTTTTAGGTTTTCCTGCAGGTTTTATGTCTTCCCGATAAAGTATTTTTCCGAGCTGCATACCATGCGGATTGAGCTGCCGAAAATCCCTCATTTCATTTTGCGATCGTACTTGGTGTCTTACAATGCCATATGACTAAACAGCAGAACGGGTAAAAATAATAATTCAGTTTTTAGAATCCTTTTGGACATCGCATACCATCGATATAAGCAGGGTTTTACCGGAAAATCGCCAACCGCCTAAATGTCGAGACGAAATCTATTTTTTCTTACATGAAAAGATTTCTTTTTTCGCGTCTTCGCCGACAATCAATATCTGCTTGTTTTCAGCAAATCCCCAATATACTTTTGCGTCGTTACAGTATTTTCAAAATATCAAACATTAAAAAATAAGATCATGAAAAAGCCTTTTTTATCAATCGCGTTAATGCTGATTCTGGGGACCGGTTGTGCATTAGCAAAGGACAATGGTGGAATAAGCAAATCTGTCGAAACCGCATTTTATCAGAATTTTAAAACTGCTTCAAATGTTCAATGGCAACAAAAGAAAAATTTCTGCAAAGTAACCTTTACGCTGAATGATCAGGTAATGTTTGCTTATTATGATCCATCGGGAAGATTACTCGCGGTATCAAAAAATATCTCTTCAGAAAATTTGCCAATCAATCTTCAGGCTGATCTTAAAAACAGCTACAGCAATTATTGGATCACTGATTTGTTTGAAAACGACGCTCATGATGAAACGAGCTATTTTGTTACTCTGGAAAACACGGATCACCAATTAATTCTGCAATCAAATAACGCAAGGGATTGGCGTATTTATCAAAAAATAAGAAAAGACGCCGAATAATTTTATTGCCCCCTCATATGAGGCACTGACGCAACGGGTTAATTGGCAGAAGGTATTTAATTCCTTCAGCATTATTAAAGAAGCATTGGACAAGGGGAAAATGAAAATTCCCTTAACGGTATCCCATCGCCTGCAGACGAAATAACTCAGCGTAATGACCATTTTGTCTCAACAATTCTTCATGACTTCCCATTTCAATTAATTCACCTTTTTCAAGGACCAGTATCCGGTCAGCCATGCGAACCGTGGAGAAGCGGTGTGAGATTAATACTGCAGATTTGTTTTTGGTTAATTCAGCGAATCTTTGAAACACTTCGTACTCAGCTCTTGCATCCAGCGCAGCAGTTGGCTCATCCAAGATCAGGAGTTGTGCGTCCCGCATATAAGCCCTGGCAAGCGCGATCTTTTGCCACTCTCCTCCGGAGAGATCAATGCCCTGATTAAAGCGCCGGCCTAATGCCTGATCATATTTGTCCGGTAATTTTTCAGCTAAGAAATTAGCCAGACTTTGTTTGGCTGAAGAGATTATCAGTTCCCTATTTTCTTTTTCTTTGATATTTCCAACAGCAATGTTTTGAGCAAAACTCATTTGATATCGGAGATAATCCTGAAAAATCACGCCGATCTGCATCCTGAGTTCCGCAAGATCATATTCCCTGAGATCATAGCCATCTAATAAAATTCGGCCTTCAGTCGGATCATAGAGACGCGCAAGGAGTTTAACAAGCGTTGTTTTCCCCGCTCCATTTTCTCCCACCAAAGCTAGCTTTTCACCGGGAAAAAGCGTAAAGTTCAAATGTCGATTGGCCCAGTTTTCAGAATTCCTGTAACGGAAACCAACATCATCGAATGTGAACCCCCGGTGAATGGGTCTGGGAAATGGCCTGGGATTAGCGGAAGGAATAATCTTTGACCTGATTTCGAAAAATTCAAAAAAGTCACGAAGGTAAATCGCGCCTTGGGAGACACTGGTGAATCTCATTAAAATGGCTTCCAGTAAACTCCTGAGTTGCCGGAAAGAGCCGGCAAGAAAAGTCAGATCTCCCAGTGACAATGTTCCAGAAACTGTTTTGACAATGATGACGATATATGCTGCGTAATAACCTGCGCTGCCAAGTAATGCAAAGAAAGTTCCCCAGGATGACCTTCGTACCGCCAGTTTTTTGTTATCTGTATAAAACTGGTTAGATAGTTTGCGAAACCTGTCAATCAAAAAATCAGAAAGCCCAAATATTTTAACTTCTTTCGCTGATTCATCACTCGCTCCCAGATAACGCAAATAATCGAGTTCGCGGCGCTCTGGGGTCTGGCTACGGGTGAGTGCATAGTTCTTATCATTAAAATAAGACTCCCCTAAAAAAGCCGGGATAATGGCAACAAATAAAAGAAGTATTAACCAGGGATTAAAAGCGATTAATCCTGCGGCTAGAAAGCCCATGGTTATTAAGTCCTGCACCTGGCTGAGCACCTGCGAAAGTAGTATGGTACGCCCAACTGTCTGTTGTCTTGCACGCTCGAGTTTATCATAAAAAACGGAATCTTCAAACTGATCCAGGTCGAGTGTTGCTGCATGCGCCATTATTCTAACCGATGTATGATTAGAAAAAAGATCACCTAACAAGCCATCCAGTAAATTGATCGAGCGGCTTAAAGTATCCGATAAAACTGCAAGACCAAATTCAATTGCCACAAGTCCCCACAAATGCTGATGTGGCAGATTTCCATGTCCGCGGGCAAGCGTTACAACCTGATCGATAATTAGTTTCCCCGTATACAAAATTGCCAGTGGTATTGCGGCACGTACAATGCGCAAAACAGCATTGATGATCGTCATGCGGGGACTTGCTTCCCAAACGAGTTTGAAAAATGCGGGCAAGTTGCGCAGGGCGGTAAGCCGCTCGGTAAATGTCAACGGTTCATGTCCCGGCGCACCACCAGGTTTTTGTTGAAAAATCCTGCTGAAAAAATTCATTGCCGTAAATTAAGAAAAATCCGAATACTGCAAGATCCAATTTCCCCATATGATAAATTAATATGCGTAGATCTCCTATACTAACGTTTATGAATATCTCAAAACAATTCATAACCTTCAAGCCCGGTTCTTCTGTCACTCACAAATAAAATCAGGAAATGCAAATATTATTGCAGCAGATACCGTTAATTTTGAAATTGCTAATTAATGTTGTGCCGTATAAGAAAACTGAGTTGTTGCAGCTTCTTTGAATATATCAATTGAAACAGATTGCCGGCTTTATGGTCAAATTCCTACATGCAGCAATATAAACATTTTGCGTGTTTACTAAATAGGCAAAACACACTGATATAGTCAATAAGTAAAATCCCGATCTCATATTCAAAAGTCGTATCGTTACTTAATTGGAACAGTACTGGTAATTAGCAATCCGGACATCAAATCTGCCATCCGTCACTGATATAGAATCCTCTACATTGCTTGGTGTTAAAAAGGACAACATGGTTAATTGAAAAATGCCCGAAACGATACCTTTAACCGTGTCTATCTTGGTGATCCGGAAATAATTGGCGGATGAACGCCCTTGTCCATAATCAAGGACGTGGTTATCCGCATCAATAGTTGCATTAAATGTAATAAGAAGTGATTCTTTAATATCACCCGGAGCAGTAATGCCTCCTGCAGAAGCTTGAATAAAATTAAAAAAAGATGGACCAAATTTGTATTGATTGTAATTGCCTACAGCCATCGAAAATTTAAGGGGAAGAATGCTGTTCGAATCTAAAGGAGCAATATTATATTCCAATTGAACTCCCCCCATACTAATGTCTGCACAAGGGTAATAAGGAACCCAAACCTGACCATTTATTTTGCAACCAAAAGTATTAGCTCCGGTTTCAGTAACAGGGGGCAAAGAAGGGGGCATCGATTTTTTGCAGGTGATCACAAAAAATGCCAGGAGTATCAATAAAAAAGGCTTTCTCATTATTCTATTTTTTTTGGCATCGGCTATTTTAGTGCTTGAAAATCGATAAGTATTGACCCTTTCACAGCAACATCATCCAAAGCGGAATCCAAGTTGCGGAATAGCCAAAGCAGGTGGATTTCCCAAATTAATCTGCGCAATCATGGAAATTGTTTGGAAATTTACAATTAAATACAAATCCTGTTCTTACCCTTTATGGGTAGCGCCTAATTTGGCCAATAAAATGGTTTTACATTTATTCCACCTTCCGCTTCACAATTCGCACAGTAAGTAGGAGCAGCGTAAATATATTCCAATTGACCGTTGTTAAGAAATTCATAACTGACAGGCGTAAATAATCTTGGATCGGAAAAATAAAAATTAAAAGAATCAGGTGGCACATTAAACTCATAACAGCCAATT
>DATGFZ010000205.1:0-4549 GCA_035308805.1 Puia sp.
TTTTGCAGCCGATCACGAAGACAGCCATAATTACGGGGAAAATCAATAATCTATTCACGGTAAAGTCAATTGTAGGGTATGCCCTTTTTTTAGTTGACAATTTTTGCATCGCGGATACTGCTGCTGCTCTATCATCTATCAAGAGAAGCTGGTATGTTTTTTGATTTTTGTAATTTCCTTCAGTTTTGTGGTGAGTAAAATTAGGTTCTTAAAATTATGGATTTTGTGAGCGTGGTTCCAATTTCACGGAATGCCATTACAAACCATCCTTCAACCCCATATTCTAAAATTATCTTAAAGAGGTACATCTCGATATGCACTAGCTTTGCATTCTAAATCCAGCCCAAATGAATGGGTCACGATTCATCCTGCAGATTTTGTCGACAGGATTTGCTGCTGCGGCACTGCTAACATTGGGAACCTTTTGTGCACTTGTTCCTGAAAAGGTTAAGAAATTTTACCTTTAATGCACTGGAGAATTTAAAAATAGATTTACTAGTAATGATGCAATTTTATGGAAGCCTCTCTGGTAAATAAAGGTGCCGGGATTGTTAGCAATTGTAAGGGCTCTGACTTTGATATTTGCCTTGATAATTGCGAAAAAAATTGAAAATTGGGTAGACCAAACAACTCACCATAGAATAAGGATCGATCACGGATTAGCTTATTTTGCTGCGGATTTGATTTCACAGGGATTTACCGGAAAATCGATAAGTGAAAACGTTGAAAGTTGGATTTCAAAATGAGGGCAATGTCATTCTTCGACAAAATTTTCGTGTCATTTTATCTATTTTTCAAACATAAGGAAAGATCGAACCCGAAGTTCGCCGCGATAGCTTTAACATCCATTTTGCAATTTGGAACCTTGTTTCTAATAATTATCTTCTGCCAAGTGTTTTTCCAAATGCCTAGATTACCTAGATCACTAGGTTCCATGACCATAAATACCAAGGTTTTGGACGCCATTCTGGTTATTACTTGGATTTCCGCTCTCTACCTTCGATATACCAAAGAAAGGATGAGTTTATTGCTTAGTTCATACGAGCAGCAAACCGATTCATTTAGAAAGAAATGGAAGGTCATTCCTTTCATTACGATATTCGGGTTAATCTTTGTATTTTTTATTTTGGCTGCAATAAACCTTCACCTGCATCGTAAGTAAATACCCATGTTCTGGAGATTGAGAATTGACCTCTTAGAAAATCATGATTTACCAGCCCCCAACTCCGGTTTCGCCAGAAGTATGGGGACGGTGATTTATTTAAAAGTATTGAGAAAAGAATGATTAAAGCTAAGCGTAAAAAATTTTTTCGCACTTTTGTCTTGATAGGTATTTATTGTAATCAATTCAAATGGATGTATGAATCGAGAAGGAACGAATGATACTTCCAAAATTCATTTCTTAATCGGTAGGCCTTTTGCAAATCGATACACGATCAAAATTAAGAAGCAAGTCGAAAATGCTACCCACGCACAATCAATCTCGAGTTTTCAATTCGAGAATGAAATTAGATTCTTGTATACCATTAACCCTTCCGCCTATCTAAACGGGAAAGTAGAATTTACTCGCTATTTTACTAAGAACCATACCGAAATGGCCGACGAAAATAAGCAAATGAGTTCTGAAGAGAGAGAAGTTCCTTCTCCATTTCAAATTGCATTACAAGCATTCAATGGCGCCGTGTTCGAAATGAATGTGAATGATTCGGGCTCCATTGAAAGTATTGACGGCCTTCGAGAATTTCAATCTAAATTTCAACATTTATATGTAAGTGCTAGTCATGAAAAGATGCCAGGGTCCCTTTTCAATGAAGCATATTTTAAAGACTTGTTCGAGAAAATTTCCCGGATTCTGCCGGTTACTGGAATTTCACTTAACTCCCAATGGGAACGAGATGAATCGGCAGAATTGGGTGCAGGTCAAAGGTTTGATGCCTCATATAACTGCTACAAAATCACCGGTGAGAAAATTTTTGTTCATTCATCCATGCCGATTCACAGTGAAATTACGAGAGACGGACTTAATGTTAAAATGACGGGTATCGAAGAAGGCGAAACTGTGGTTGAAATTAACTCAGGGATGCTAATTCAAAGCGAGAAAGTTCAGGAGTTGAAGGGATTACTAAACCTCAGAGGAAACGAAACAACATTAATTTCCAGAATTACCACAACCATTTCAAGCGATGATCAATAGCTCCTCCCCCCACCAAAATCTTTTCGCCAGTCAATGGATGCGATGACTAGAAACGTGCTTGTTTTGGACAAGAGAATTAGAAATCTTCACCATGATTATCAACGGAATAATTATTAACGTGAACCCCGAAAAAGAACACGTTGAATAAAATTACGGAACTTCATCAACGATCATTGAGCGGAACTGCATGTTTTACAAAGCTGCGGTATTCACTTCAGCCTGCATTTTGACAAGTAATGTCAACTTATAAAGTTCTATTCGCGTGTATAAGTACATATTTTTTTTTGTTTATAATAAAAAATTGAAGAGCGACGGCCCTGGGGTTGCTCGGTACTCAGCCAGTCTTATAGCCGCAATTGCATTGTCCTTTCACTTACTCCTGCTTTATGCTGCGGCAAGATTTGCACTTTGCTATTTTTATGGAATTTCGATTGCAAGGCAGTCTGCAGTAGCAACTAGAAGAGATAGCCTAAACTACTTAGGTTTTGGCGTACTTGTTATAACTTTAACTGCTCTTTATTTTAATAAACGCAGAGCTGAAGATGTTGTCAGGGTTTTTAAAGATCGCGATGACATTTATTCGCCTTGGGGCATTTTAAAATTCGCCTCAATTTTTATTATCCCGTTGTTAATCTCATTTTTTTTGGTGAACAAATCAGTGTATTATTGTGCGCAATGGTGTTCTTGCCAAAAAGACAACGCTGCGGCAACATTAATTGCTGATCCCTTTGCCTCGCGTGGGATCCTTCAGTCAGGCGCCTATGGAATCCTAATCACATTGTGAATTCGCCAGTAGTTAATGCTTGGGCGCATTTTCGGTCATCATTTCTTTGGCAAATAGTGATAAATTTAGCAGTGCATAAATAGTAATATGTTTTTCCCCTTTGTCGTAAAGTCTAGAAGAGTTTTGAATATTGAGCCCTTTGTCGATATCGAAAGAGCCATGAAAATGATTCAGGAACGCATTTGGGAGGAGAGCGTGCACGCAGCAAGAAATTTTTCGATTAATGAAAACGTTATAACCTTTACGACGTCGTTCTGGAATAGCGGTTATTATTTTACGATGACGACTATTGACACTGGTATATTTGAATTGATTGCAGAACGAGCCAAAATGGTTCTCAAATACCAGTTTTACATTGGTCGAATCTTTATTTATTTCGCGATTTTTGAAGGCCTGGCATATTTCTTATTTATGCCTTCTTATAAGCAAAATCAGAACTTCCATAATTTAGGAATGTTCTGGATTGGCAGTTGCATTTTTTGCTGGCTAAGTACTTTTTTTGGGCAGACTTTTACATTTAAGAAAATAGCGAAAAACTTAGAAAAGGAATTCAAAATGAATGGACAACATCTGAAAAATGATGACTCGTTCGGGAGCCAGTGAAAAACTGTGACGAAAAAAAATGTTACTGATTGGGCCTCTATTTTGACAAAGAAGAACAACAGCTACTAATATAGAATTGGCGTTATGTCTACCGAAAATAGAACAAAGTAAATTCGCTGTGAAAATTATTTATATAATTCTTTTTTTGTGTGTTTTCATCATTAGGTCTTTCGGTCAAGTTCGTCACCCGCGAGATGGTGTATATACTTATTCGGTCGCTTTCTCGGAATGGAATGGTAAATCGTTACGCACCACTTGTACTGTCATAATTAAGGGCGATTCCGTGAAAGTATTGCATAACGGAGACAAAAATCTAACCAGTAAAAGAGGTGATATTTTGGACGAGGGCGTCATTATGAAGCACGCTGGGACTGGCAAATGGATTATTGCTCGTAATGCAAGAGATAGATATGCAAAGGAAATTGGAGATTGTTCAGATGGGCCATCAATGATCGATTTTAAGCATAAGCGTTGGTGGACTTGTTAATGTTTACGGCTGTTTTGCCAGTCGGCGGATGAATTCACCCGGGAAGAAATTCGAACAAGAAGCGAAGAGAACATATTAAGAAAGGAGCAAGGTATAGCGCCCCACGCAATGCCCAATATTACAAATAAAAAAGAACCAGAGAAGTTGTCAAAAAGGCGCTTAAACAATTAGGCAGTCAACGGGTCAAATCTACATGAAGCAAAATACTCTTCTTGTATTAACTCTTTGGGTCAGCTCTGGAATTTCCCAAAACAAAATCATTGTAAAATCTGATTTGAAGTTTGACTACCATCACACTTCGTTAAACATTTTCAGAAACCATGTTTCTTTGATGAAAATGATTCTTTCCAACGATAGTTTGGTTGTTTCTAATCTAAGCGATGGAGAATATTCAATAAATTACAAAGACATTTATGGCAATGACCGAAGTATTGTGAACTTATTTTTGCAAAATGGAAATACTTTGAAAATTGATTTAAAT
>DATGFZ010000206.1:0-1564 GCA_035308805.1 Puia sp.
CTGCTTTTTCGCCAGAAAACATTCACCTGCAAGACCTGGCTGGAGAAAAAATCATTTCGGTGATTACGAGGGCACCGGGAAACGGTGCTCCGATCGATGGGGTGAAGGTAAGCACTGAAAATGGATGGTTCGCAGCTCGCCCCTCGGGTACAGAAGATATTTATAAAATTTATGCAGAGAGTTTTTCAGGCGAGGATAAATTGCGCCAGGTTTTGCAAGAAGCACAATCAATGGTGGACGATGCATTACAACAACAACGAACATCCTGAAAAGAAGAAGCGAAAACAGGGTACTCATGCGCTCATGTCCTATAAGGCGTTTTTTCTTTATGCGTTTAACGCAAGAATCATTTGCCCGGTTATCTTATTTGACTGGTTTGCCGGATGCGCGATCCTGGCGTGAACCGTCTCCCGGAAGGTCACATTCAATTCACCCTATACCAATTATTCTTTGACGCACTCAATATTGTGGTTTATCTAAAAATCTTCGATGGTAACTCGCGGCGATCAGTGTAATGAATGACTAAATCAAGATTTGCGTTTTTATCATACAAAAGAAATGACAAGGTAATTTACTATTCGTTATTTCCACAGATATTACCTGACTTGTTTCCGGCGGCAATAGATTGTTTCTGCAAAACTATTTATTTAAACAAGTACATTTATCTATCAAATATTTTAATCAGCATAAAAAATAACTGATTGGAATAATTTCAATACCAATTATTAAAATAACTGTTATGAAAAAAAATATCCTTTCAAAAAAAATAAGCAGAAGCAATTTTATTAAAACTTCCGCTCTTGCTGCAGGCTTTTACATTGTACCAAGACACGTTTTGGGAGGCAGGGGTTTTGTGGCGCCAAGCGATAAATTATACATCGCCTGTGTCGGTTGCGGCGGCGAAGGCGGAAATGATATTAACCATTATTATGCGGCTCCTAAAAAGAATGCAGTAATTGCTTTTTTATGTGATGTGGATGACAGGATGGCCGCGCCACGGTTAAAAAATTTTCCAAAAGCCGGCTTCTATCATGATTGGCGTGAGTTGTTTGAAAAGGAAAATAAAAATTTTGATGCCGTGTCCGCGGCAATACCCGATCACAATCATGCAACGGTAGGATTACATGCCATGAAAATGAAAAAACACCTGTATCTGCAAAAACCGTTGACGCACGATATTTATGAAGCAAGAATATTGACCCAGGCTGCAGCAAAATATAAAGTGGTTACGCAGATGGGGGACCAGGGTGCATCGGGGGATGGAATGCGTGTAATGAGGGAATGGATTGAAGCAGGATTAATTGGCGAAATTCAAAAAGTATATAATTGGACCAATCGTCCGGTTTGGCCGCAGGGTATTCCCTGGCCCGATAAAAAACCGCCAGTTCCCAAAGAATTGAATTGGGACCTTTGGCTCGGCACTGCTGAATATGTAGATTATATTGACAATCTTGTTCCATTTAACTGGCGAGGATGGTGGAGATTTGGAACAGGCGCTTTGGGAGACATGGCTTGTCATATTATCGGACCCGCCTTTAAATTATACCAATTGGGTTATCCTTCA
>DATGFZ010000207.1:0-1510 GCA_035308805.1 Puia sp.
TATCCAAAGCCAAGTGTACCCCTTCGTAAAACTCAAGTCCGGCGCTTACAAATTTTGGAAAAGTTCCCTCGTAACGATAATTGTTACCCGCGTCAAAAACAGAATCAAGATACAGCGGAACAAAAATAGCGATGTGATGTATTTGACTATCAGCTTGATTTTGTGAATAACCTGAAGTCTTAACAAAAAGGATAAAAAAAGTAAAATATAAGAAAAGTCTTTTCATTATCAGGTTATTCATAAACGTTATCGAGCATGGCACACTTTCAATGATTCAATCTGTTCCCTCATTCCCATTCAATCGTTGCCGGCGGTTTGCTGCTTATGTCATAAACAACGCGGTTGATTCCTTTTACGTTATTAATGATCTCGCTGGAAACATTTGCCAGAAAATCATAAGGCAAGTGCGCCCAATCAGCCGTCATACCATCAACAGAAGTTACTGCTCTTAGCGCCACAGTGAATTCATAAGTTCTTTCATCACCCATGACTCCGACACTTTTTACCGGCAATAAAATTGCGCCCGCTTGCCAAACTGATGTGTACAGCTGATGATTTTTCAATGACTCAATGAAAAGCGAATCTGCCTTTTGCAATAACTGAACTCTTTCTTCATTGACTTCCCCGAGAATTCTTATTGCCAGACCGGGTCCGGGAAATGGATGACGTTGCAACATGTCATTGGGAATGCCAAGTTCGTGGCCAACACGCCGAACTTCATCTTTGAATAAATATCGCAATGGCTCTACCAGGTCCAGATGCATTTTTTTTGGTAAGCCCCCAACATTGTGATGGGATTTAATGGTAACTGATGGTCCATGCACAGAAATACTTTCAATCACATCCGGATAAATGGTTCCCTGACCGAGCAATTCAATACCATCAACCTGCTTGGCTTCTTTCTGAAATATTTTAATAAAAGATTTACCGATCGCCTTTCTTTTTTCTTCAGGGTCACTTTTGTCTTTTAGTTTTTTGTAAAAAAATTTTTTAGCGTCAACGCCTTTTACATTCAGTCCAATTTCTTTATAAGTTTCCAGCACTTGTTCAAATTCTCCTTTCCGCAAAACACCATTATCGACAAAAACGCCGTAAAGTCTTTTGCCGATCGCTTTTGTAATCAAAGTCGCCGCAACCGTGGAATCTACACCACCACTCAATGCCATGATCACTTTGCGATTGCCTATTTGCTTTTTTAACCGTTCAACTGTGTCGCTGATGAAATGAGCAGGCGTCCAATCCTGCTTGCAATGACAAATGTTCACAAGAAAATTCTTTAGTATTTTCTTCCCTTCAATGGAATGATAAACTTCCGGGTGAAACTGCAGGCAATATAAGGGAAATGCAAATTCAATTTTTTTGAAAGCTGCGAAAGGAATGGTTTCCGTTGTTGCGAGCACTTCAAATTCCGCAGGTAGTTGCAAAATAGTATCCGCATGACTCATCCACACCTGTGACAAATCCGTAACATCGCGGAGCAGCACATCATTTTGTTCTTTGTGAAGCAACG
>DATGFZ010000208.1:0-10089 GCA_035308805.1 Puia sp.
CTGTAGAATGATGTGTAGTCGCTCGGACCGGTTCCGCTTGAATCGTATTTGAGGTTGAAATGATTCCTGTCATCTTTTTTTGCAAATAACTCCCCCCATGCCGGCGAGGTCCCATAGCCTCCAATGGTGAGTGACCGTGAGCTGTCATTCAACCTTCCCACCATATCCATGTTGATCATAAAATTTGTTTTGTCCAGTTCAATGGTAGGGTGTTCGGTAAAATATTTTGAACCAAACAACCCCAACTCCTCACCGGAAAAAGCAATAAAAAGATAATTGTTGCTTTTTAATTTGGATTGTTTGAGCATTCGGGCAAGTTCGATCAGCGCAGCGGTTCCGCTTGCGTTATCGTCAGCACCGTGATGAATTAATTTTTCTTTTCCGCGATACATTGAATTTCCATCTTCTCCATATCCCAGATGGTCATAATGCGCGCCGATTATTATCGTATTGTCTGCATTATTATTGAGGTAGCCGACGACATTGTGACCTATCCTTTTTTTATCGCTCAGGCTCACTTTAATTTTAATATCCAGTGAAGCGGATTCATCCTTCAAAAATTTTTTTCTCGCTTCCTTGCTGATGTATAAAACAGGGATGATTGCCGTGGGGGATTTATCTTTTGGTATAAAGCCAATGTTATCATCTACGGTTGAACTGTTGTATAGAATGACTGCCGTCGCACCCTTTTTCGCATACTCATTTATTTTTTCATGAACGGCATTGTCCAAATCGA
This sequence comes from Puia sp., assembly GCA_035308805.1. GTDB lineage: Bacteria > Bacteroidota > Bacteroidia > Chitinophagales > Chitinophagaceae > Puia. The sequence continues at coordinate 737 of DATGFZ010000208.1, forward strand.
AGTGGGGATTATTTTGATTTTCTTCCAGGGTTTCTTTCAAATCAAAGAACCAGGGTACTCCATTTTCCTGCAATGCAATGGCAGGCGAACCTTCTGCCGAACCACATGCGCTGTACGCCAATGGAAAAAATTCTTCAATTGGTTTGAGTGCTACGCCATTAATAGAAAAAAAAGTGGACGAATCGATTTGCTTCCCGTCATTTACATCGAATGGCTGGAGCCATTGATTATTCCCTGCGTCCGGTTGTAAACCATCTTTTTCAAATGCCGCAACAATATAATCGCTGGCTAATTTTTCTCCGGCAGTCCCTGTTCTTCGTCCTTCTAATTTATCGTTTGCCAGGTAATGAATGTGGGTTTCTAAATTGGCCAGAATAATTTTATCGGTTTTTTTTAATTTTTGCGGAAATGCAAACTGGAAAAAGCCTGATAAAATAATGGCAAATAAAAATCGGAAGATCATGCTGACTTTGGGATTAATTGCTGATGCAAAAGTATGGATGACAATATCCATTCCAAAAAATAATAAACGACGGAAATTGTTAATTATGTGGCAGCTTATTTTTGCCGAATAAAAGGGTGGCACAACATGTTATTTTCTCATTAATAACTCACTAAAACTTTTCTCCACAAGCTTTTTTCCGTTACTTTTGCAGATTGTCCTTTTCCTAATGAAACGGCAATGATTTCGCTCAATAAAGTGTTATCGCTAAACTCAAAATTGTAAATGGCATTACCGCACCTTATCAAGTATGTATATACCAATGGAACGGATGAAGTGATCCGGAGGGGGAAAAAAATTCATGCTATCAATTATGTTGAACTCATTAATTACGATGAACTGTTTTCGTCGGTGACATTCCGGGTTAAAGATGATGTTTACGCAACGTATTACAAAGTTTACATTCAAAAATTCAGAGATCCGAAAGTGCTTTCTGTTCGTTGCACCTGCCCTTATAACCTGGGCGACATTTGCCGCCATGAAGCTGCTGCCTTAATTCAACTGCAGGAATTGCTTGACAGAAATATGCTGAAGTCCGAAGAAATCCATTACGACCAGCGGCACACCATCGTACGCATGAAATTCATTGATCTGAAAACGTTGCGAATTCTCTGTTCGCCACAAACTTATATTGATGCCGAAACGTATTTGCGTACGCGAAAGGCGAATATTAATTACGCAAAGGACGAAACGGTTAAAGCAGCCGTCGATATTGACGGCAAAACGTTTAATGTGGTCATCAGTAAAAATGAAGAAAGAAATTTTGATACAAGCTGTGATTATGAAGATGAAGCCTATCCTCTGTGTTTGCCAAAAGTGATCGTGTTTTTGCAATTGCTTCAAAATTACGGACTCTATTATTTTGATACGATCCGTAACTGGGACAAGGAAAAAAATAAATTGCTGGAAGCATACGGATATTCTCTGAATGACGACCTGAAAAATAAATTTGAATTCACCTATAAAGAAGGCAAACCATTTTTGCGCGTTTTGGATGCATCCATAGTCCGGATTTCATCGTCAAATTCTGAAAGACTAAAACTCAGTGGGTTAAAGGAAGAACCGGCGATCGCCGCCGCAGAAGAAGAATTATACCAGGGTTCAGCCAAACGCCTGGGAGTTGTTTTCAACTTTAATCACAACACCTACCCGAATTTTATGGTGGACCTGGTTTCCGGAGAAAGCAACGATGAACAAAATTCCTTTGTGGGCAATGTCGAAAAAGTTGACATCAGCAAATTTGTGGATGGCACTACTTACAATGAATCTGAAAAGCAACTGATCCCGTTTATTCGAAAAATTCAGGAATCAGAAATCAACCGTTATCTCAACCGCAATTCTCCTTTCAGCGGAATTTGGGAAAATATTATTCATCAGCACGAAGATGACCTGCCCGATGAGACAAAAGCATTGATCTCAGAATATCTTCATCCCAAACTGCAAAAATTATTTAATGACCTGAACAGCAATCCGTTCGTATTTTACCTTAACGGGCATAAATCATTTACGACGATAAACCTGCAGCAAACGGCAATTGTGGCAGATCCGATCAAACCATATTTTAAGATCAGCAATCAAAAAAATGGTGTGGAGGTCGCTTGCTATGTAAAAATAAATGGTCAGCCGGTAAATGTAACCAGCAATGAATGCAACAGCGCGTTGGTATTCTTTTTTCATAATCATTTTTATTTGTGGCAAAAGCCCGAAGACGTGAGCCTGGTTGAAAAATTTACAAAGAAAGAGAGAATGATCATTGATAAAGAAGTGTGGCCCGGGCAATTAACAAGTTTTGTTCTTCCTCTTTTAAAAGAATATCAAGTTGAATTTGATCATGCTTTTATCAAAGAAGTAAAGGAAGGCGAACCGGAGAAGAAATTACAGTTGCAGGAAAAGGGAGACTATCTCGTTTTTCAGCCCTTGTTCACATATAAAGGTTTTGAAACAAAACCCGGCGGTAAAGATGAAGTCATCATCCCTGAGGATGATAAAGTAATTATCGTCCGGCGCAACAGGGAAAAAGAAATAGCTTTTATTAAGGAACTGGAATTATTGCACTCCCAGTTTATCCGCGCCGAAAACTCACAAAACCTGGCGTTGAAGGGGAGTGATGTGTTAAAAAACAACTGGTTTTTTCTTTTTGTGGATGCGATGCTGGAAATGAAAGTGCCGGTATATGGATTTGATGCGTTAAAAAATTTCAGGTTCAATACGGCCAGACCGCATACGAAAATTCACATAAGCAGCAATACCGATTGGTTTGACGCGCGTGTCGATATTGTTTTTGGAGATCAGAAAGTAACCATCAACGATGTGAAAAAAGCGCTCGCCAATCATCAGCAGTTTGTTTCATTAAACGATGGAACACTGGGCGTTTTGCCTGAAGAATGGATAAAAAAATATTCATTGTTATTCAGCATCGGAGAAAACAAAAGCAACCAGTTGCGGTTATCAAAATACCACGTAAGCGTAATTGATGAATTGTATGACAATAGGAATGAAGAAGAACTGATTATTCGTCTTGAAGAAAAATATGAACAGCTTCGTTCATTTAATCGCATAAAAGAAATTCCTACTCCCGCAAACCTGGAACACATATTGCGTCCATACCAGGTTCACGGTCTTCACTGGCTGAATTATCTCCATGAAGTAAATTGGGGCGGAATCCTTGCAGATGATATGGGATTGGGAAAAACGGTTCAGGCATTGTCTTTCCTCCAGCATTTCAAAGAGCAAAACAATAAATTGAACGCCCTTGTTGTTTGTCCAACGACATTGATGTTCAACTGGCAGAATGAAATAAAGAAATTTACCCCTCAGCTCACCGACCGCATTCATCATGGAGGAGAAAGAACCCATAACAAGGAAGAACTTCTTCAGCATAATATCATAATCACTACTTACGGTACTTTGCGCAGTGATATTAAATTGCTGATGGACATTCCCTTTGATTATGTGGTACTGGATGAATCGCAGGCGATAAAAAATCCGGCAAGTAAAGTAACGAGAGCTGCCTGTTTGCTGAAGGCAAAACACCGGTTATGCATGAGCGGCACACCGCTGCAAAACAACACATTCGATATTTTTGCGCAAATGAATTTTTTAAACCCGGGTATGCTTGGCAGCATGGAATTTTTCCGCCAGGAGTTTGCCATTCCCATAGATAAACTTGGAGAACCGGAAAGAAAGGATCATTTGCGGAAATTATTATTCCCATTTATTCTCAGGAGAACCAAAGAACAGGTAGCAAAAGATCTCCCGGAAAAAACAGAAACCATTTTGTATTGTGAAATGGAAGATGAACAGCGAAAAATTTACGACGCTTACCGAAATGATTACCGGGATAAAATTCTGGGAACGATAGAAACGCAGGGAATTCAAAAATCTCAATTGACCATTTTACAGGGATTGATGAAGCTTCGCCAAATATGCGATTCGCCGGCAATCCTTAATGAAGACGAGAAATATCCGAATCATTCCATAAAATTAGATGAGCTTACCCGCGAGATAACAGAAAATATCGGCGACCATAAAGCGCTGGTATTCTCACAATTTTTGGGGATGCTGGCCCTGATCCGGAGTAAGTTGAAAGAACTGAACGTGAAATACGAGTATTTTGATGGCAGCACCGCCGCCACAGAACGTGAACGCGCCATCCAAAGCTTTCAAAAGGATGATAGCTGCCGCGTATTTTTAATTTCCCTGAAAGCCGGTGGTGTCGGATTAAACCTCACAGCTGCAGATTACGTATACATTGTCGACCCCTGGTGGAATCCCGCGGTGGAGCAACAGGCCATCGACCGCACCCATCGCATCGGACAAACAAAAAATATTTTTGCATACCGGATGATTTGTAAAGACACCATTGAAGACAAGATCATTCAGCTCCAGGAGAAGAAGCGAACCCTTGCCAAAGACCTGATTGCAGACGATGACGGTTTTGTTAAAAGCCTTTCAAAAGCCGATGTTGAATATTTATTTAGCTAATTTGGCCCTGAATTCACCCAACCACCGATGCTTATTTGCCATCAATAACAGGTCGCCATACATTTTGTTAAACACCTTGTAATTTAGTACCATCAATCATAAACTTTTCAATGAAAAAGATTACTTTTTTGTTGCTGCTCTTATTAACGGCTTTTTCAGGCATCTCTTTCGCGCAAATTTCGGGAACAGTCAAAGGAAAAATTGTTGATACGGTTGGAAAGCAAAATTTGGCCAAAGCCTCTGTTTCTGTCCTGTATAGTACAAACAACGGCTCAGCAGCTTTGGTTGAAGCGGACAAGGACGGCCAGTTTCTGATCAGAAACATTCCCCAGGGCGACTATCGGTTGTCCATAACTTTTGAAGGATTTGAACCGGTAACAAAAAGGTTTTCCATAACTACTGATACCAGCGGGAACAATATCGATTTTGGAACCCTGTATATGGACAGGAGAAATGACACGCTAAAAACCTTTGTTTTGGAGCGGCCGCCCATGTCGATAAAAAAAGATACCGTAGAATATAACGCAGAGAATTATGCCGTAAAACCAAATGCTGTTGCGGAAGATCTATTAAAAAAGATGCCTGGCGTGCAGGTTGATAAAAGCGGAACGGTGACCGCACAAGGCGAAACCGTTCAAAGAGTAATGGTGAACGGGAAAAGATTTTTTAGTGATGATCCAAAACTGGCCACTAGAAATTTACCCCCGGACATTATTGATAAAATTCAGGTCTTTGATGATTTGAGCGATCAAAGTAAATTCACCGGCATTGACGATGGAAACCGGGTAAAAACCATCAATATCATAACAAAGAAAAATGCACAGCATGGGTATTTTGGCAAACTTGTGGCGGGAGGAGGAACGGATGAAAATTACGATGAGAGCATTAATTTTCATCGCTTTGATGGCAACCAGCAAATTTCGCTGCTGGGGCAGGCCAATGATATCAACAAACAAAATTTTACCATCCAGGATGTACTGGGCAATTCTGGGGGAAGGCGGGGCGGCGGGGGCGGTACAGCAGCCACCAATCAATTGAGTCCGAGTGTCACGACCGTGTGGGCAGGCGGCGCCAATTATCGCGACAGCTGGGGACCGAACACGGATGCTTATGGTAGCTATTTTTTTAATAGCCAGCATGTTGCCACCTATACGCAGGACACGCTGCTTAAGCAAATAAGCAGCGATTCCTCAAATTACGGTACCGGCCACAACAGCAATATTCAAAGGACAGAAAACCACCGGGTCGCATTTAATATCGAGCACCGGTTTGACAGCAACAATTCCCTGATCTTCCGGCCAAATATAAGTTTTCAAACCACCGTTCCGCAATCATCTTCCTTTTCTACGCTCACGGATAACAACAATTCACCGGTCAATACGACGACCGGGAATGCTTCCAGTTACAATACGGGTTTCAATGTCAACGGATCAAACATCCAGTTGAGGCATAAATTCAGTAAACCTTTCCGTACCATTTCACTTGATTTGAACGGGACTGTTAATCAAAACAATGGATATGGTAACCAGTTTTCAATCAACAACTTTTACAAGCTAAACAGGGTTGACACGCTTAATCAATATTATAATGATTCCCTGCATTCCTATACACTGAGTCCGACCCTTTCTTATACAGAACCCGTCGGGAAAAATCAGATCATTGAATTCAGATACAATTACAACTACAATCACAGCAACACCATCAATAACACCTATGATTATTCAGACCTGACAAAAAGATACGATCTGTTTGATAGTCTATTCAGCAATTCGTACAAATTCACTTCACATTCAAGCAATTTTACCCTTAATTACCGAATTCAGGATCCAAATAAATTCAATTTGTCTTTCGGTTCCGGTATCCAGTTTACCGAATTCGTCAGCATCAACACTACCAAGGATATTACCGTTGCGCACAACTATATTAATTTCACGCCGACCGTTAATTTCCAATACAGTTTTTCAAACACCACGCGGTTTCGTTTAAATTATTCAGGCAGAACAGGGACCCCATCTGCTTCCCAGTTGCAACCGCTTACGACCACATCGGACAGCATAAATTTTCAATCCGGTAATCCCAACCTGAAACCGCAGTTTACACACAGCCTGCGTATGTTATATGCTTCATTTGACCCTGCATCCCAACATACTATCTTTGCCACGATCAATGCCAGCACGATCGTAAATGATATTCAGACGTCCAATATACTGACCACAAAAGGAGGGGATTCGACCACATTCGTCAACCTCAGCGGCACCTACAATTTGTCGGGTTTTTTTAATTACGGCATTGTCTTAAAGAAACCGAAATCGAATCTTAATTTCATTACAAACATCAATTATTCCCAGAGTCAAAGCCTGGTCCAGTCAAGAGATGCGAAGATCAATGAGGTCATCACGCAACATGACTACGTGCGGAACACCACTTTGGGCGAAACCATTTCGTGGACTACAAACATCAAGAAGAATTTTGACATGAATTTTAGCTACAACCCGGTATACACCATTTCAACAAATTCCATCCAATCTTCGGTCAATGAGAATTATTTTAAGCAGGTATTCTCTTCGGAGTTTACTGCCTACACGAACAGCGGCTGGCTTATCGCTGCTGAGTTCGATTACACCTTCTACAACACCTATGTTCCGGGTTATAATACCAGTTCACCTATATTAACGCCAAGTATCGCAAAGCAGTTGTTCAAGAAAAAGAATGGCGAATTGCGATTCAGTGTATTCGACCTGCTGAACAAAAATGTCTACGTAAGCAAATCGACCTCAAATACCCCTCCCGGATTTACGATCAACAGGACAAATACTCTCAGCCGTTATGCCATGCTAACGTTTACCTGGAACCTCAATAATTTTGCCGGTTCCAACCAGCGAAGAATGCCGGGGATGTTCAATAATTTCCGCCGTATGGGAGATGGTGGCGGAAAACGCGGTGATTTTTAAGACAAATTCTTTCTGTTACCATATAAAAGCCGCACCTTTCGATGCGGCTCCAGCACATACATTGTGGTCTCAGAGGTAAGTGCTTATGCGTTATAATTCGTTTGTCATTTGGATTTTTTGATGCGATAGTATGACGGATTGCCGGTAACAGGATGCCCGGATAAAACAACCGACAGTATACTCCTGAAAAAAGTGAAGAGGCCGGAAGAAGGGCGATAAATGTCCTTGTAAATTTTTGCTTTGCTCGTATCAAAGTACATATTGCTCTTTTGCATTGGCAATGGATTTCTAAAACAACGTTTTTTTGCCTTGTGTAGTATCTGCTAAGAACTTAAGGACTAAGTATTTTTGCGCTTGTACTTAATATTAATTTTCCTTAATATTGGTATACCATTCATTTATGAAGGGCACCTCTTTAACCATAACATTGCTTGCCATTACTGCAATTTCATTTGCACAGGGTGTTTTTTCAAACAAAACCAACGCTGCGCTTGAAAAAGTAATCCAGGATTACCCCAACCGCTTTAGCAATATTAAAGGACCGGTCCTGATCGAAAATCCCCAATCAACCGAGTACAATTCGACCGTACAGATTCCGGGATCAAATTCGTGTATTGTTACCCGTTATAATTCTCCAAAAAATGATGCGTACAGCTGGAGCTGCGTCGTTTTTGAAAATGAAGATTTTGCTGAAGTAAAAAATAAGTTCAAAGAACTTTTCGGGCAAATAAAAAACAGTATTGTAAAAATGGGTGGAAGCAAGCCTTATATTCTTACGGGTACATATGTTGATCCCGATGAAGCGAAAAAGTTTACTACCATATTGTTTGAATTATTGCCTGCTGCCGGAGATGTAAAAGACCTTCAGGTCGATCTTTCCATTCAATATGTGATTACGGGCTGGAAAATTTCCCTAAGCGTGTATGATCATGAAGTAAAGGAGGCCGAACGCAACGAGATGACCAGCAATTGAGCTGCCCGGAAATAAATTTATACCATCAGCATATAGCTTTTTAATATTGCTTCAATTTCTTCCAGCTTGAACGGTTTTGAAATGTAACTGTTCATTCCCGCCTCTATGCATTTTTCCTTATCACCCTTCATGGCGTCTGCTGTCAACGCGATAATCGGAATGTTTCCGTGAGGCTGGGGTAATTTGCGCATTAGTTTCGTGGTGGTATAACCGTCCATTTCCGGCATATTCACATCCATAAATATCAATACCGGTTCATAATAGGGCAATGCTTCAAGGGCCTCTTTTCCGCTGCTCATCTGAATGACCTCAAAACCCATTCTGCGCAAAACTTCAGATATCAGCAACATGTTTATCGGGTCATCGTCAATAACCATAATTGGCGCTGCCTGCGAAATCTTTTCTATCACCGGAAGCGATGGATGCAATGTTTCATTTTGCATTTGTGTTTCAAACAAAGACAACAATGTAGAATGAAGTTCATGCAGTTTGACCGGTTTTGATAAAAACTTTTTTATTCCTGCTTTGTCCGCTTCATTGTGATACATATTTTTTTCCAGCGAAGACAACATTAATATGAAGGGATGATTGTAGACGTGACTGTTGTCTTTAATATTTCTTGCCAGTTCAATTCCATCCATGCCAGGCATGTGGTGATCGGTGATGACCAGGTCAAAGGGTTGATCATTTTCACTGGCGGAAGATATTTTTTGCAGAGCGTCCATTCCGCCGGTAGCGGTCTCACAGGCAATTTGAAAATGACTGAACATTTCCTCCACGAGCCGACGGTTGCTGTTGTTATCGTCTATAATCAGGACCTTTTTCAGCAATGGCTTTGCCGGAAACAAGATCTCCACCTGCTCATTGGCTATTTCTAGCGAGATTTTGAAAGTGAAGATGCTTCCGTTTCCGGGTGCGCTTTCGACGATCAATTGACCCTTCA
>DATGFZ010000209.1:0-2536 GCA_035308805.1 Puia sp.
CATTCAATGCTTTATTGAATTCACCTTTGCCAGCAAGACAAATTGAATAAGAAAGATTATAATCCAAAAAATAATTACTGTCAATATTTTTTGCTTTTTCAAAATTCAAAATCGCCTCATTATAATTTTTTAATTCCTGGAAAATGCCTCCAAGAGAAAGATAAGCTTCTTCGTAATTGCTGTCTATTTTAACAGCCTCCCGCAACAATGCAATGACCTGGGGGAAGTTGGCACTTCCAGCTGTTGCCTGATCCCGTGCTTTGACATATAATTTTATGGCACTTTTTGCAATTTTGTCAGGATTATACTGGGCGTTGGAAATGTAAAAAGAAAAAAGCAGAAAAATAAACAATAGTTTGTTCATGGGTGAAATTTACAAATAGATTTATAAAGTTCTCAAATTTCAGTTTGGCCTTGCAAATACATTTTACGGCACATTTATATATTTATGCAGCTGTAATGAAAACTCCCAATGTGGATTTTTTTTGATGTATTCGATAATTGACAGAGTAACGATCGACGATTTATCCCACTCAGGTTGCAGATAAAGTTTGCAGGATGAAGATACCAGTGCTGCATATCTCTCTGCCCATTCAAAATCGCTTTTATTAAAGATAATAACTTTCAATTCATTGGCCCGTTGCGCAATGGATATTAACGGTTCCTTGAATTTTTTTGGAGAAAAGCAAATCCAATCCCATTCACCGCTCAACGGATAAGCGCCGGATGTTTCGATATGTGTCTGGAAACCTGCTTGATGCAATTGCTTCGTCAGTTCTGTACAATTGTGCATGAGTGGTTCGCCGCCGGTAATGATTACTATGTTTGTTCGGCGTTGTTCGTTATCTGATGACTGAAGACCTATGTAAGGTGAGGAAATACCCGGGCCGCGTGACTGGTAGCCTGCGACAATGTTTACGGCATTATTTACTATTGCTTCAACGGATTGTTTGGGATGAGCGTCCGCATTCCAACTTTCTTTTACATCGCACCATACACAACCTATATCACATCCGCCCAGGCGAATGAAAAAGGCAGCTTTTCCCTGATGAAATCCTTCACCTTGAATAGTGTAGAAGGATTCCATCACCGGCAATCCAAGCACATCAATTATTGTTTCTTCCATAAAATACAAAGGTCGCGCTTTTTAAAATAATAACCGTTGACAGGCGGCAACGCAAAATCGGGCGCAGGCGGCCCACCCTGGCATATTCACTTTCCATGCTTTTGAGCCAGGGCAAAAAAGGAGGTGAATGGGAAATGATAATCCCGCTGTTCACCGGCAACTCAATCGGTGAACCGATCGAGCAGCAACTGCGATAAGATAAAAACCGATGCTGATATCTGAATAATTAAAATTATAATCGCACAGTTTTCATAAATTCAGTCATTAAAATCAACAGCAGTGAAGCCGAAAATAATGGTTGTGGGAAGTTCGAATACTGACATGGTGATCAAAACAAATCGGTTACCTGCACCTGGTGAAACGGTTTTGGGAGGAACTTTTTTTATGAATGCCGGTGGCAAGGGCGCCAATCAAGCGGTTGCAGCAGCCCGGTTAGGCGGGGCCGTAAGTTTGATATGCAAGACCGGCAATGATATCTTTGGGAAAGAAGCATTGGCAGGATTTAAAAAAGAAAACATACATACCGAATTCATATTTACTGATCCGATCCTACCGTCCGGCATTGCGTTGATCACTGTCGATGACAATGCAGAGAATTGCATCGTTGTTGCGCCAGGTGCGAATGCTTCTTTACGTGTTTACGATATAGAAAAAATTGAATATCTTATTGTGCAGGCAGAAATCATTTTGATACAATTGGAGATACCTTTGGAGACGGTTTCTTATATTGCTGCGTTTGCAGCTGAAAATGAAATGCTGGTGATATTAAATCCAGCACCGGCTTGTGAACTTCCGGATGCATTACTCAAAAATATTCGCGTCATAACTCCAAATGAAAATGAAGCTGAAAAGTTAACGGGTATAACGGTAACTGACATACGTAGCGCTGAGCATGCTGCCAAATCATTGCATAACCGCGGAATAGAAACGGTAATTATCACTTTGGGTGCGGAAGGCGCGTTATTATTCAATCAGAACCGGGCATTGCACATTCCGGGTTATCGCGTAAAACCTGTCGACACAACGGCTGCAGGTGATGTTTTTAACGGAGCTCTGGCTGTGGCGATATCCAAGAAAATATCTTTGGAAAAAGCCGTGGATTTTGCATGCCGGGCTGCAGCAATATCCGTTACCCGGTTTGGAGCCCAGGCATCAGCGCCATTTGCCCATGAGGTCGGAGCATTTAATTTTACAAACTGAAAGATATCGGTAGCTTTATTATTACGATCGCAAAACCAACTGTATGAACAAAAGAATTTTCCCCCTGTTCTTTTTGATTGTGATCACCAATGGTATTGCATACCCGCAGTTGCAGACTCTTCCCTCAACACTTAAACTTACCAAGGAACAACTGAAAGATAAAATCATGGGAGGATGGGCCGGACAAACCATTGGCGTTACGTTTGGCGG
>DATGFZ010000210.1:0-3810 GCA_035308805.1 Puia sp.
ATAAATGTATTGGCTATCATAAAAATTTAGTATCCGCTTTTGGCTTAATTATTTTTACTGCTATCTTTTTTTGGATTGGACATATTCTCACTTTTATTGGGCGGAGCGACAGGTTTGGAACTTGCATTTATTTCGGAACCCTCATGAATTGCCTGCACACCGTCAACAATGATTTTATCGCCATCATTAATTCCTGATTTCACAATGACATTTGCTCCGATTGTTTGCCCCAGTTGCACTTTATTTTGAAATGCGCGGAGCCTGGGAACATTCGATGCGGTGTCAGTACGTTTTTTTTCTGTGGTGTCAGATGCATTTAAAACAGTGTCCTTTGCAACAAAAACAAAGTATTCTCCCATTTGCTCAACAACCGCTCTGCCCGGAACAACCATTTGCGGCAACGCATCCTGATTATGAACGCGAAGTATGCAACTCATGCCGGCGCGCAAACTGTGCTGAGTATTTTCAAAAACCAATCTCACCCTGACTGACCCTGTTTGCGGATCAACGGCGCGATCAATTACAGAAATTTTTCCGGTGCCGGCGTATATGGAATGATTAGGAAGGACAATCGTAAATAATGAATCAATTGGTTTTTTATTTTTTTCCATTTGCTGAAACCTGGTGAGTTGCGCTTCATTAATTAAAAAATCAACAGCCATCGGATCGTCGGTGGAAATTGTATTCAGCACAGTCGTTCCTACCGAAACCATGTTGCCCAGTTTAACCTGGCTAAATCCAATGGTGCCACTGAATGGCGCAGTGATAATGGAATAAGTAAGATTTGTTTCCGCAGTTTTTACAGCTTGTAACGCAGCCTGGGTTTGATCTTTTGCACTCTGTAAAGCAATTACCGCATGATCTAAAACCTGTTTGGCAACCGCATTGTGCTCATTGAGGTAAGTATACCGGTCTGCATCCTGCTGCGCCTGCTTTTGATTGCTTTCGGCGACCTTTACATTTGCTAAAGCAGCATCATAATTTGCCTGGTATAAGCGCCTGTCTATCTCGTATAATTTTTGTCCCTTTTTTACAGTAGTTCCTTCAGTAAAAAATATGCCGGTAATATAACCTTGCACTTCCGGACGAATATCAACCTGACTGAGCGCAACCGTGGTAGCCGGATATTCATCGTAGTATAAAACCTTTTGTGATTTTACTGTGTACAAATTGACCGGCACCGGAGGAGCAGGCGGTGTTTTCTTTTCCTGGCAGGAAAAGAAAAAAACCAACACGGCGGATAATGGATAACTGAAAATGGAAATTTTATAATTCATAATGTATAATTCATCATTTTTCTTTTGGATTCCTGTACCTATCTTCTCATATCCTTCCTCATGATCTAGTAACTGATCACCCCCATCGCTTTTTGCAAGTCTATTTTACTCGACAGCAATTGAAAAAGGGCATTCACATATCCGATTTCCGATGATATTAGATTTGATTCCGCGGTGATCACATTCAGGTAAGCCACAATTCCCTGCAAATATTGAAGTTGTACGATTCCATAAACACGTTTGGCTTTTTCTTCGTTGTCTTTCATTATTTCATAATTATACAGGTTACTTTTATAGTTTGCCAACGCTGAGGTATAATCGATATAGATCTGAGATTTAAGATTTACTTCATCCCAGTCAAGTAATCGTTCCTGCAATTGCGATTTATGAACATTTTCCAATCTTGCAAAACCGGTGAACAAAGGCAAACTAACGGACAATCCTATATAAGAATATGGATAGACATTTCCAAAAAGAGTAGGAAATGTGTAGCTCTCAAATTCGGGAGTGTAATTGAAAACAGCCGATACAGTTGGTAGGAATGCATTCCTGTAATAAGACGTTACCTGGTGTTGTAAGCTTTTTGAAGTCTGCAGTTGTTGAAATTCTATACGTTTTTCAAATTGTAATTGCTGCGTGGTATCAAATGCAATATCCCTCATCATTTGCGTGGTGTCAAAACTTACATTGAATTGTCTTAGCGGAGGATATCCCATCACCTGTTTGAGCATTGCATATTGGGGGATGATGCTTTCCGTTTCCTGTTTCAGCTGGGCTTTGGAATTATTAAGTGTAATTCCCGCTTCATCATAATCAGTTTCATCAACAGTTCCCGCTATATACTGGTGATAAGTATCGCTGAGATTTTTATCAAGTCTTGCCGTGTCTTCTTTTAAAACATCAATTTGTTCAAGGGTTTGGAGAAGATTATAAAATGATTTGCTCACAGCCGATACAAGAAAAATTTTGGTGCTGTCAGTGATTTGCTCTGCCTGCCGAACATATAGGGGTGCGCTTCTCGATGCATATAACAATGTCGGGTTAAATATTGTTTGCGTAACGGTCAGTGCCGGAACGAATGTATTGGTTACACCTGTTCTAATCGCCTTTCCGTTTGTTGAATCTGAAATGGCGGAAGGAAGCTGGAGGTAATGAGTAAAATTACCTGAGATATACGCTTGCGGTAACCATCCCGCTAAATTGATTTTATTGGTGCTTCTGGTGATGTCTATATTAATTAACGATTGTTGCAAAAGGGGTTGATGTTTCAATGCATAATCAATACATTGACCAAGGGTCAGCGATTCAGTCGAATCGGAATTACTTTGCGAATAAACGTTATTGGAAAAATTAAATAAATAAATAGGGAGAAAAAAAATGAGGGTTGCTTTAAATCTCTTTACAGCATTTTTCATGTATAAACTGTTTTGTTTGCCTGTTTATGCTTTTCAATAAATATTTTACGCATCTCATAATCCGGTATTGAGGGTTTGCAAAAGTATTCTCTACTTTTTACAAATAGACGGTGTTTTAGGTATGCCAATAGTCCTCAAAAGAGGTGGAAAAGTGAAATTATATCATTTTAAGGAAAATGAAAAGCGTTTCTTATCAGTGGCATATAAATTGGCTGATTGGGTGAAGGGGGAAGAAATTTTTTTTATCCGGGTTATGCGGCAAAATGAAGCCAACATGAAGGCGGACGATTGCAAGGCGGCTGGCGAACTACCGGGCGTTTATTGATTGCTTCGATAAATCAACATCGCGAACCTTCCTTGTACACCAGGTCATTGAAAAAATATCTGAACCGCTTCGTCTGTGGGGGGTCGGCATCCTGTTTTAATGGTACGAATGTCTTTCACCTTGAATAACCGTGGGCTTAATTTCTATTCATCCCAGAACCCGTGCCGGAAGTAAAAATATTTTTTTCCGTACTAAAAAATAAACATCTTTGCGAATCTTAACTGCACGAAATATGAAATGCTAATGCTGGCTTTGTTTGAGACAAAGCTTCTTCCCTTTTAAGGTTGAGCCTTTCGCTCATCTTCTTATTATTTATTTTATTACCAGGATTTTTTTAAACAGGATTTGTATGTCGTCAACAAATAATCTCAGCATCAGGTCGCTATATACTTTATTTAAACAATCGCTTTCAGGCGCGGAGCAGGATTATACAGCCGGCAGCATTCGAAAGGCAATATTTCTTTTATCCATCCCGATGATCTTCGAAATGTGCATGGAATCTGTATTTGCCGTGGTTGACATTTTTTTTGTCGGTCGCGTTGGACAGGAAGCCGTGGCAACAGTGGCATTAACAGAATCGGTATTAACCATCATTTATTCCGTCGCGATTGGCTTGAGTATGGCAGCAACGGCAATGGTTGCACGGAGAATAGGCGAAAAAAAACCGGAAGAAGCATCACGATCAGCAGTGCAGGCCATTATTATTTCATTGGTGGTCACAGCAGTTGTTAGTGTAACCGGATTTATTTTTTCTGCAGATATTCTACGCATTATGGGCGCATCACATCAAGTT
>DATGFZ010000211.1:0-14761 GCA_035308805.1 Puia sp.
GGAGATATTGCTCCGAATTTCCAGGCATCTACAACAGCAGGAGATATTGATTTTTATGAATATCTTGGCAATGGCTGGGGAATTTTATTTTCACATCCCGCAGATTATACTCCCGTTTGCACTACAGAATTAGGAAAAACGGCATTGCTTCAGGAAGAATTTGCCAAGCGCAATGTCAAAGTGCTTGCAGTAAGTGTCGATCCGTTGGAAAAGCATAAAGGATGGGTGAATGATATCAATGAAACACAAAACGTAACCGTAAATTTTCCGATAATCGCTGACCCGGATAAAACTGTTGCCAATTTGTACGGCATGATTCATCCGAATGCGTCTGAAACATTTACTGTCCGTTCTTTATTTATTATCGGACCCGATAAAAAAGTTAAGCTTACACTTACTTACCCCGCATCCACAGGAAGAAATTTCCATGAAGTTTTGCGTGTCGTGGATTCCTTGCAGTTAACAGCAAATTATAGTGTTGCTACACCTGCTGATTGGAAGGAAGGTGAAGATGTCATTGTTGTTCCTGCTGTTTCCACTGAAGATGCGCATAAAAAATTTCCAAAGGGTGTAAAAATTGTAAAACCGTATTTGCGCTATACACCGCAGCCAAATAAATAAATCGAAAGGCGAGATCATTGCGTAGAACCCTGCACCAATGCGGGGTTTTTTATTTTGTTGTTGCATAAAAAAAGGGGCCAGAATGAATATTCAGCCCCGTTTTTAAAATCCAATATCCTATGAAAAACCGTGGTAAAAGTAGTAAAACAATTCTATTTATCAATAAATGAATTTACGTATTTTGATTTTTTTTCAATATGTGCAAAAGATTTTTTTGGGTATTGATAAAAACAAAAAAGGTATCGTAAATCTACGATACCCATTATAGGTTCATTTAAATTCTCTGATTAATAGGACCACAGATCCTGCTCGTAATTGAAAACTTTTTCTTTGATATTATCTCCTTCCAGCAAAGCAAGAATCGGATCTTTAATGTATTCGTTGATTTGTTTGTCGCCAGGATTATCAAGCGTTGATTTGACAATGCGACTTGCAAACATCCTGCTTTCAAATAGTTCTTCCCAGCTCATTCTTGCCCCGTAATTTTTTCCGTTATACGCTTCAAATTTTGCGAGCATTGGTCTGAGGTCAGGATAATAAACCCAAAATACAGGAGTTACTGCACGGAAGGTCCCATCAGATTCCGTAATTGTTTTCAACGGAGCTATGCCAAGAATTCTTGCATACATTCTGGATGATTGTTTATCAAAAACCCATTCTTCCTTTATCCAATATCGTTCTATCGTTGCAGCATTAAATATTTCAGATATAGTGGTATCTTTTGTTAAACCTTTTGCACCGGTTGGGTCATTAACAAAATCCTGAACCTGAATGACATGTGGTTTTCCCACAAGACTGGTCGCGATTTGCTTAAATGTATACGGCGTAGTGAACCTGTCATCAATTGGATCAAAAGCAGTTACTTCTCCGCTCTTGATGGCATTCAATAAAATATTAATGAAGCGCTGACTCCCATTGTCTTCGAGTGCAGAATAAGCAAAAGGCAAATTCATTTTTTCATGTACGTCAATTTCGCGCCAAACACGTTGCCTGTAGACTGCGTCATCTTCACGAATGTATTGATAAGCCAGGGGTGTGCGGTCTTTAATAAGATTTCGTTCAATGGCAGCATCATTGCGCAAAGATTTGATCGGAGTGTCAAGTTTAATGTCTGCTTCGAAATCAGCAACTTTTTTGGTAGTGTCTTGCGCAGGGGTTACTGCTGCAGTATTCGCGTTGTTTTTGTTTGTATTTGTTTTCTTTGCCGTGGTAGTTCTTTTTTTCTTCTTACGCTGGGCAGGTGTTGTTTGTGCGTCCACAGTACCCACAGCCAAAGCAATTACAATTGCAAACAAACTTAATCTGATGACACTGTTTTTCATTTTTTCGAAATTTACTTTATTAAAGATTCGCAAAAAGTTCGCCATTATTTAGCGAACCTTTTTATTATTTTAAATTAAAAAATATTCCCTGAATCTGTCTCTGTTTGCCATCAGGTCCGACAACAGTAATTTCATCAAAAAATACTTGTGTTCCGGGGGTTGCCCTGTTTACGATATCAGCTGCTTTCCCGGTCCAACGATTCCCCTCATTAACTGCTTGCGCATAGATAGGAATTCCACCACCAATAGCACCTAATTTATAACTTATTACCCTAAAAGGAGCTTCAAACTCAGAATTCTCCAATCGAGTTATTAATCCCACGCTTGCCTTAAATTCTGCTGCAGACAATGACCCGCCCTTGTGCAATCCAATAAATGCTGTCGGATCCGGCAAAGGTTTTATGCGCCATTTTGTCGGAGTTGTTTTTCCGTCAATGGTTACATTGATGGTTTGCTCACCCCTTGTAACAGGATATGCCTCCCATTTAGATCCTCCAATATGTTTAAGTGTGCCCACTGCTGCACCTCCTGCGAACGAAGCCTGTACTTTTTCACTTCCAGAACCACCCGTTATCGTTAAAGGATTGGGTTGGTCTCCCATGATATATAATACGTTCATCCTGTCTGCAGAAACCGCAACACCCGAAGGAATACCAACTGTATATTTGACTTCTTCATTGATTTGGATTGTTTTCCCGTCCTGGTCCTTATAGGAACCACCTATTCGAACCATTTGTGGTCCGCTACCGCCGACGATGATGTCTTTAGTCGCCTTGCCTTCTTGATCAACTTCTTTGGTCTCTCCATTTATTGTAATTGTTGGATGGGCCCCGGAACTAAAGGCGCCTATACCTGCGTAAACAGACAACTTATCACCAGGCATGAGGTAAGTAGCGTTCGCCCCGGCAATAACTCCTGTTTTATCATACCTGACCTCAACAGCTCCGATTTGATTGTGACAATAGGTGATTAACGTGTTTTCCGAGTTTTTTATATCGTTTTGAAATTTGCTGAGAATGGTTACGGCAGCTACAGTAGGTGTCATATTGAAGTAATTCACAGTCCAATTCCTTGCACTATCTCCTGTTGGTGTGATACCTTCCTGAGAGGGGGGGGTGGTAAGATCCAGGGGCAGCTTTCCGGAGAATTCTTTTGAAAGAATGGGATCTGAAAGGATCTGGGCTTTATATTTTGTTAATAAATTATAAAGTTTCGGTCCTTCGCCTTCCTCATCAAATATTCTCGTAGCAGCTTCCAGGTCATCCGGTCTGTAGGATGCAGTATCACCATGAGCGGGATCCCATTTGGATTCCAGCAATAACCTGTCCTTTAAATCTTCTATAGAATCGTAGGCCTGTTTGGACAAGCGTCCTATTTCTTCTGCTTTTGGCGCCCATATCGCGGCTTTTTCTTGGGTTTCACCAATATGTTTCTTTTTTTCTAATGAAGAATAGATATTGTCATTCTCTGTGGTTAAAACCGTATTCGAGTTTTTAATGCTGCGGTTAACTACTTTGAAAGCGTTTAATATTTCAGCAGATACATTTAGCGCCAACAATGCTGTGAGCACCAAATACATCATGTTTATCATCTTCTGCCGGGGCTCTTTAGGTAAGGCCATTGGATTAGTAATTTAATTTTTAAACAATCAGTTGTTTTTCATATTGATCAACAAATAAAATTCTATCTGCCTTGCATGGCACTAAGCATATTGCCATAAACGTGGTTAAGGCTTCCAAGGTTCTTAGCCAGCAATGCAATTTGTTCCTGCGTTTTCTTGGCATCTTCAACACTGTTCTGCATGGCCTGTGAAGCCTGAACCATATTACCATAAAAGCTGTTCATGGCTTTAAGGTGGTTATTGGTATCCTGCAGCTCCAGTTCATAAATAGCATTTAATGAACCCAAGTTCTTATTCAGCACCTGAACCTGCTCGTGGAATTGTTTAGTACTTTCTGCAGCAGCATTAAAATGTCCGATGGTCGTCGTCGCATTCTGATAAGCCCCTTTCATACTGTCTAAGGCAGCAGTCGCTTCTTTTGTTTTGGCTGTATAATCACTGGTTGCTGCCACCGCACTGGACACATCTTTTATCTGATCTACCGATGTACCTAATTTTTTAAATCCTTCGCTTAAACGACCAAGATTCGCAGGAGTAATTTCTGCTTCCTGTAACATTTTATCAAATTTATCCAGGGCAGGATTACCTGTTCCGGCTAATTTTGGAAGGGCTTCAGCAATGGCATGCATTTCTGAACCCGGAGGAGGTAAAAACGCATATACAGTAAAGATCAGCGCTTCTGTGATCAATCCTGCAGTTAAGAAGAAGTTTGCCAATTTTTGGTGAGTGATTTTTTCCCACGCTCCAAAAATTACTATTGCAGCGCCCATACACACTATTACATTTACTAATTTTTCTGTTTGTTTAGAAACACCGGCCATAATTGTAAGTTTAATTGTTTTTTTTAATAGGTTAATACAAGGGGTCTGGAAAACAAAGTTCGTTTTGAATTCTTGTTATGAATTAAAAACGAACTTTTTCAAATAAAATTTTGTTATCGGTAAAAATTACTTGCGATAGGCTAATGTTGGTGGAAGATCAATTACACAACGGAATCCAATATATGATTTAGCTGTATCCTGGTACTCATAAGTACGTGTACTCGTCTGAAGATAGAAGCCTACGTCTTTCCAGCTACCACCGCGAACCACTTTACGTTTCATGCGCGGAGGATCTGAATCTTTGGCATTGTAACGAATATCGGGATTCATATCATGTTCAAAACTTGAAGCACCTTCGTAATAAACTGACGAAGTCCACTCGGCAACATTACCTGCCATGCAATACAAACCGAAATCATTTGGCCAGTAAGCATCGGCACGTGCCGTATAGAATGCTCCGTCTTCGGGATAGTTACCACGACCAGGTTTGAAATTGGCGAGCAAACAACCTTTTTTGTTTCTCAAATAATAGTTACCCCAGGGGAACATCGATTGAGAACGGCCGCCGCGCGCTGCATATTCCCATTCTGCCTCACTGGGTAAACGATAACTTGATTCGGTAGATTTATGCTGTCTTTCGAGAGCAGAGTTCTGGATTTGTGTTCTCCATTCGCAGAAAACAGTCGCCTGGTTCCAATTAACCCCTACAACGGGGTAGTTGCCGAAAGCAGGATGCGAAAAATATCTTTGAGTCATTGGCTCGTTGTAAGAATACGAAAAATCACGGATCCAAACAAGCGTATCGGGATAAACTTTTACATTACTTGAATCAATAAACCTGGAACGAGCTTTACCCTCATTTTCTTTTTTAGCAGCTTCTTTTAAATTGAATCTTTCAGAATGATACATCAATTTTGTGGGATCGATTTCCTTTTTACCGAAAATACGATTATCGGGAGTGAGGATCATTTGATCAATTTTTTCAATGGTGGCCTTATCACCCCATTTGATCATTTCCGCTCTTTTCCAATCAACCTGGAATCGGCCATCAACTTCTTTTCCGTATTGCATTAAAGTAGCAGCGGTGGAATCCCTGACCCAATTTACAAACTGGCGATATTCATTGTTGGTAATTTCGGTTGCATCCATCCAAAAACCATTGATAGATACCTGGCGATTACGCGCGGTGAAAGCATAATTAATATCTTCATCACTCGGACCCATGTGGAATGTTCCCGACGGTACATAAACCATACCCGGCGGTTTTGTCAAATTATATCTACTGGCAGGTGCAACACCGTGCAGTTGTCCATCTTCTGGAAAACTTTTTCCTACTGAACTTCCGGATTTATTGCAACTAATCAGTGCAAGAAAGAATAGTGGGGAAATGAGAAGGATATACAGGCTTTTCATTTTCATAATATTAAAGGGTAATCGGCAAAATATATTTTTCACCAGCATCTTAATTACAATTTTATAATTTATTTTTTAAAAGTCAAAACTTTAGCTCAGTTAATTTTAACGATTACTATGGTCTTTTTATTGTAAAGTCAGCGGTTATTTTTTACACATTTTTCAATAATTGCACCAATTCAGCGGTTTCAGTTACAGGCGGTTGGCAATGATAGCCTTGGCATAAAAAAATCAAAGGTTTTGAGCCAATAGGTTTACCGGTTAAAAGCGGGAAATGGTTGTTTTCAAAGGAAGTAGACTGGAAAATCTTGAATGGGATAAAATTACTTAATAATTGTTTGCGGAATACGTTTAATTTTTCCCCCGTTACGACCACTTCAGGTATCATATACGTAATTGCTTGTAACACAGTTGCCCAAACGCCGAATGAAGTGGGATATTTTATAATTAACTTACTTATGGAAATGCAGCTATCGATTGCTTTTTGTTTCCAGCGCGGTATATCAAATATTGTGGATAAATACAAAAGATTTAAAATCATCACCGAATTGCCAGATGGAATTGCCCCATCGTAGATTTCTTTTTTTCTTAAAATAATGTCCTGTTGTGATTGATGATTATAAAAGAACAAACCTGTCTCCTTGTCTTCAAAATTTTCATTCAGAAAGCCCGTGATTTCTTTAGCCTTTTCAAGATAGAATGTGTCGCCGGTTATTTCCTGCAATTGAATCAATGCGGCGATCAAAAATGCAAGATCATCTAAAAATGCTGGGAATTTTTTCTGATTGTTTTTGAAGCAATGTGCAAAATAAAATTCATCCTCCAGTCTAAAGTTTTTTAGTAAGAATTCCATATTAGCGATTGCCAGTTCTTTATATTCTTCAATGCCCAAAGCTTCAAAAGCCTTGCTGCATGCGGTGTTCATCAATGCATTCCAGCTTAACATGATTTTGTCATCAACTAGAGGATGCGCTCTTTTATTTCTTTGTAATAATAATTTTTGCCGTGCTCTTTTGAATGTGAAAGACAGTTTTTCAATATCAATATTCATTTTTAATGCGAATGCATCGATTTCCATAGTAGCATGTAAAATATTTTTGTTTTCCCAATTTCCATTGGCACTAACTCCATAATATTCGCAGAATAGTTCACTATCTGATTGCAAAATTTCATCCACTTCTTTTTTATTCCATACATAATATTTTCCTTCTTCACCCTCACTGTCAGCATCAATCGCTGAATAAAATCCATTTTGCGGAGAAACCATTTCTGTCTTTATAAATTCCATGGTTTGACGTATGGTATCTGCGTACAGTTCTTTTTTGGTCAGTTGATAGGCCTCACTCAATAGGGTTATCAACAAAGCATTATCGTAAAGCATTTTTTCAAAATGAGGCGCAAGCCATTTTGTATCTGTGGAATAACGGGAAAATCCTCCGGCTAGATGATCATATATTCCGCCCCCGATCATTTTATCAAGACTCAGACATGCTTGCTTTTTAGCGGTTTCATTTTTAGCATAATAATTATAATGTAATAAAAATTGAATGGTAAATGATTGCGGAAATTTGGGAGCCTGTCCAAATCCACCGTCTATGTTGTCGGCGTTATTCATGATGCTACTGAAGATTTCTTCCATCGTGGTGGGATTGAAAATCTTTTCAAAATCATCTTCCTGATTTAGCTGCTGAGCAGCAACTGAATTGGATGTGGAAATATATTGGGTAAGACTTTCGGCCTGATTAACTATCTCCTGATTTTTTTTATCAAATGCATCAATAATGCTTTCTAAAACCTCTTTCCACGACGGGCGATTATAGAGTCGTTTTGGTGGAAAATAAGTGCCGCCGTAAAAAGGCTTGCAATCGGGGGTTAAGAACACATTTAATGGCCATCCGCCACTTCCGCTAATGGTTTGCACGGCATCCATATAAATATGATCCAGGTCAGGTCGCTCTTCCCTGTCTACTTTAATGTTCACGAAATTCTTGTTCATTATTGCAGCAATGTTCTCATCTTCAAAACTTTCTCTTTCCATTACATGGCACCAATGGCAGGCCGAATAACCAATACTGAGTAGAATTGGTTTTTTTTCTGATTTTGCTTTTTGTAAAGATTCTTCATTCCACCCATGCCAGTCCACCGGATTGTGGGCATGTTGCAGAAGATAGGGACTGGTTTCTTTGATTAAATGATTCGTGAAGACATGCATAAATGATTCACTTATTGAATTAAGCGCAAAAATCATTCATATTTTGATAACAAAAAAGGCAACCATCGGTTGCCTTTTTTAATATTTTGAAAAGGTGAAGGAGACTATTTCTTTTTGTTTCTTTCTGATAGGTATTTTTCTAAGGCGGAAACCATAGATGAAACTTGCGGCAT
This sequence comes from Puia sp., assembly GCA_035308805.1. GTDB lineage: Bacteria > Bacteroidota > Bacteroidia > Chitinophagales > Chitinophagaceae > Puia. Next base: position 8,184 of record DATGFZ010000211.1, read on the forward strand.
GGGTGCTTTGATATCCAAAGTTAAACCCGCTTCTTCAATTGCTTTGGAAGTATTATTTCCGAAAGCTCCGATCTTGGTCCCATTCTGCTTATACTTGGGGAGGTTATCGAATAAACTCCTTACGCCACTCGGGGTAAAAAAACAAATAATGTCGTATTCGCTTTTTGTAACGAGTTCTTTGATGTCATTACTAATGGAACGATACATAAAGGGAGTAGCAAATCCACAGTTATTATTCTTAAGCCATCCAACAATCTCATTATCCTGCTGATTTTCGGAACCGGGGTAAAGAAATTTTTCATTTTCTTTGTGTTTGTTGATCACATCAAACATACTTTTATTGGTTCCGTCGGCCCCATAAAAGACTTTTCTTTTGCGGTATAATATAAATTTCTGAAGATATAATGCCACGGCTTCCGTAATGCAGAAATACTTTGTATCCTGTGAAACACTTAATTTCATTTCTTCGCAAATGCGAAAGAAATGATCAATAGCGTGGCGGCTTGTAAAAATAATCGCGGAATAATTAGCTATATCAACTTTTTGTTTTCGAAAGTCTTTAGCAGAAATAGGTTCAAGTCGTATAAAAGGATGAAAAGCAAGCTCAACCCCATATTTTTTCATTAAGTCGAAATATGGCGATTTATCGGTTTCCGGCCGGGGTTGCGTGATTAAAATTTTCTTGATGACTTTAACAGGCGTCGAAGTGCCCGTAATTTTTTCACCGTTTTTAATCATGAATTAACTTGTATAAGTTTGCAAAATTAAGAAGCTTTTTCCAAATATGCCAATAACACTTTAAAAATGAGCCAAACAGGTGTTATTTCGAAGGCGCAAAGGTAAATAAAAAAATGGAAAATGCTTAATTTTATTTCGTTTCTGATATTCTTATAACCCGTAACGAACCTGTAGACAAATAAAATGACAATCATAATCAGAGAAATGGTTATGGCAACTTCATTAAGGCTGTCGTTTGTGGAAAAAGACATTATAATTAGAAAAGGAAGTAATAAAATTCCGGTCATTTTATTTACCAGGAATACGACAAAAATATAAGCATCAGTTGCGTAGCTTCTGGTAAAGATCCAACCAGCCAATTTTAGGAACGCAAATTTCAACGTGTACAGTGCGACCAAAGAAGCGCTGGAAATTGCCAATAAAAGCGGGAATTCAATTTGCTCCACCACGTGATAATGCATTATCAGAAAAGATGCATACAATCCTGCCGAAACAATAAACAATATATTTAATAACAAGGACGGCAGTGGACTTTGATTCAATTGCTCCCGCAACTGTTGTTTGCGCAAAGAAGCCCTGAAAAAAAGCTGAAAAAGACCGTTTACGTATTTTTCGAATAAGACTTTCACCACCCCAAAATATAACAGAATCAAGAGGATCAGATAAAATAAATAATCCTTTGAGGATGACTCATGTTCCGGCATCAATTGCACCTGTCTTTTACCTAAAAAATGGAAATAAGGATTTTCGGCTAAAATCTTCTTGCTTAAATAAAAATTTCCGGGAAATTCAGAAGCATTTGGAATGATTGAATCACTTTGATGGGTCGTTAAGCTGTCTTCAATAATGGTTGATGTATCTTTTTTCACTGAATCCACATTAGCCGACGAATCTTTAATAGCCATTACCGAATCATCCTTTGTTTGCGCAAATGAATAATCAAGAAATAGAGTCAACATTAAAAATAGTAAAAGAGATCTAATCACAGTGTATTGTTGGGGTTACAAAAATATTGCAGTAGTTTAATTGCAACAATAGTTTATTCCTAAAAGAAATTTGCATATCCTAAATGAATTTTTGCCTGCCTGAAATCTAAATTATTATTGCCTTGCTTACCGACCGCATACGAAATATTAAAAATGCCTGCTTTTGTCTCAAAGGCCAGTCCTAAGCCAATTCCCATATAGGTTGTATTCAAATTATAGCCGGGAACATTATTATTTGCCCATCCGTAATCAAGAAACGAAAATAAAAAGGAATTTTGCCCAATGAGGTAACGATATTCCACAGTACCTACTGCATATTTTGATGCGTAAATACTTTGCTCATCAAAACCGCGCAAAAGTTTATAACCACCGATTAGAAAAAGTTCATTCAAAAAATTATTGGGACTTTGAAAAACGCCACTGTTCACGCCGAGTTTTAAGGTAGTGGCGTGTCCAAGAGGAAAATAGTGCGCGCCGGTAACATTTAAACGAAATTCATAAGAACTTAATTTTACCGTATCGTACAATGAACTGAATGAAAAACTTGAATCGGAAGGGTCAATTAGTTTAGAAATTGTCGGATTCTTTTTTACTCTTTTTATACCCGCTGAGCCAATAAAGGTAAATTCATTTCCTTTTACGGGGTTAAAGCGGTAATTGGTATTGTTAAATTCATAGCTCAGCCCGAGACTTATCGCACTTATATCTGCCTGTGTTGGTAATTGATGGGTAGCTATTATTTGCGGCGTATCCACGTTTAGTAAATTCGATATTGAACTCTGCATGAAAACGCTGGTGGTTTGTGTGGCGGAAGTTGAATATTGAAGGCCCGCCACGAAGTTTATGTTGATATACGAAGAATCTTTCTTAAATAGGTCGAAAGTTGCATTAACTCCGAAAGGTGAGTTAAATATGTATGGCTCCTTAAATGCTACATTTAGGCGCGGCGAACTTTGCTCGATTTGTTCCCAGATAAGACCAATACTTTCTCCACTGCCGAAAGAATTTTGAAGGTTGATGGTTGCTTGTCCTGTAACGAGTACTTTGCTTGAAGTTCCTGGCAAAGTACTGTTGCTTGGCGCAAAGCCAATGAGTGCATCTATCTGGCTGCTTTTTTTAGATTTAAGGTAAACATTCAAAACGCATCCGGTTCCCAATAAAGTCAGGTTCCAGGGTTGCTGCTCCTGCACATAAGGCAATTCCAAAAGCTTTTTACTTATTTGCAAAAGCTTTTCTTTTTTATAGATACTCCCATTGGAAATATTTAAATAATGCTGCAGAAAATCTGCAGATATTTTTGCGTTGCCGTAAACCCGAATACTGTCGATTTTATATAAAGGACCTTTATCTATTTTCAAATTTGCTTTTAATTCATCGTTTGCCAGTGAAACGCTATCCAATTCGATTTTAGTAAACGGATATCCATTGTTTTCCATATAATTCAAAATGCGCTGTTCAACATTTTGCAATTGATCAAAATTCATTGTTTTGCCAGTGAAAGTTTTTTCATTCCATGAAACCGATTCCAAAATCGTTTTGTCAACAGGTCTTGTATTAATGCGGGCCCATTTAAATGTGCTGCCAACATACAATTGCGCGGTCATTTTTGTTGAGTCAACTTTAACACTGTCCACCGAAGCGTTTATAAAACCTTTTGCTTTTAATAATGTTGGTAAGTCATAAACATATTCCAGGCACAGCACTTTGCTTTTAAAGGTAGTTTGTAATGGAAAATTTTTAGCAAAGAACGTAGAGTCTTTATCAACATGAATCACCTGTAATTGGTATTGTGGGTATGCTCTGCTGCAAACAATCAGAAAAATAAGCAGGTAACAACTGTATAGTTTTAATTTCTTCATTAAGCACATTAGCTTTTATATTCGCTAAAATAATTTATCCGGATGGCAGGTATTTATCTCCATATTCCTTTTTGCAAACGCGCCTGTCATTATTGTAATTTTCATTTTTCTACGTCCCTTGCTCTCAAAAACGATTTTGTTTCCGCTTTATTGAAAGAGGCCCTGTTCCGGCAACAATATTTACGACATGAAATTATAGAAACCATTTATTTTGGAGGTGGAACTCCATCTTTATTAACAAATGATGATTTACACCAGATATCTTCCGAGTTAAAGGCAACTTTTGAGATAAAAGCTGATGCAGAGGTAACGCTCGAAGCGAATCCTGAAGACATATCAGTTGAAAAATTAAGAGGATGGAGAGCATTGGGTATAAACCGACTCAGCATAGGCGTTCAATCCTTTTTTGATGAGGACCTGCAATGGATGAACCGATCTCACAATGCTGGCCAGGCAATCAACAGCGTAAACACTGCTCTTGCCGAAGGCTTTGATAATATTACAATTGATTTAATTTATGGAACTTCAACTTTAACAGATAGCAAATGGAAAAAGAATATTGACAAAGCGATTGAATTGAGTATTCCCCATCTTTCCTGCTATGCCTTGACCGTTGAAACAAAAACCGTGCTGGCTAGCATGATTAAACAAAAGAAAATTAAAGATGTCAATCAATCACATCAGTCGCAGCAGTTTCTTTTGCTGATGAACTGGTTGAAGGCAGCAGGTTACCAACATTACGAAATTTCAAATTTTGCAAAGGCTGGCTATCGAAGCAGGCATAATTCTTCCTATTGGCAGGGGAAAAAATATTTGGGATTGGGCCCATCGGCGCATTCCTTTAATGAAACTTCGCGACAATGGAATGTCAGCAATAACGCGTTGTATATTGAATCCCTAAAAAGGAATGAGTTGATCTTTGAAAAAGAAGAATTGACATCTGTGCAAAAGCTTAACGAATACATAATGACCTCATTAAGAACCATGGAAGGATGTGATTTGAATTATGTCACAAAAGAATTTGGGCAGGTAGCAGCAGATAAGCTGATACAATCTTCAAAAACCTATCTGGAAAAATCTTTTCTAGGAATAAATTCAACAATAGTTCTGACCGATGAAGGAAAATTATTTGCAGATGGAATTGCTTCAGATCTTTTTTTCGAAAATTTATAAAAGTTCAGATGAGTTTTTTCCGCGGTTATTTTTATGAAAATAGTCTTTTAGGACCCTTATCACCTGGTTAACAATGAGTGCGCCCACCATCAGCATTATAGCCGTAAAACCAAATCCTTGGTAAGAGAGCGGCATCATAATTCACGTTGTTGTTTCAAATATCAGACTAAAATTGTTTCGATTTGTTTAAAACCGTCACCGGGTTTCACCTTCTTCCACAAAATTTTATAAATAGTTTCTGCAACCGGCATTTCCGCATTAATTTTTTTGTTAATATCATAAATGCATTTACATGCGTTGTAACCCTCAGCAACCATGTTTAGCTCAAGTTTTGCTGCTTTTACTGAGTATCCCTTTCCGATCATATTGCCAAACGTACGATTGCGACTGTATAAGGAATAACAAGTAACCAATAAATCTCCCAGGTAAACAGAAGCTGCATAATTTGCCCTTCTTTTGTGGGAAACAGGATCTTCATTGTCATGCCCAACTTCGATGTGTTGTATTCCAACCTTTCGAAGAAAACCGGCCATTTCATCCGCACAGTTTGCTATCAGCACACTTAAAAAATTGTCTCCGTATTCAAGTCCGTGTGCAATCCCAGAGCCAAGTGCATAAATATTTTTTAACACGGCTGCATATTGCACCCCGTAAACATCGCTATTTACGATTGTGTTCAAGTAATCTGTTGTAAAATTAGACGAGATTTTGGCAGTAATGGTTGCATCAATTCCTGAAAAAGTGAGATAAGAAAGTTTTTCCGCAGCAACTTCTTCGGCATGGCAGGGTCCCATAACAGTAAAATAATCGTTTAATTCAACCCTAAATGCTTCCCGTAAATATTCATTTAGTAGCAAATTGTTTTCTGGAAGAATCCCCTTTACTGCAGATATAATTTTTTTCTCTTTAAAAACATCTTTTGGCAAATCTTTTAATGTATCAATAATGTATGCAGAAGGGATGGCAACGATTATACAATCTGATTTTTCGATTATCAATCTCAGATCGGCGCTCAATGATAATAATTTCCCGTCAAAGAAAACCGAACTGATATAATTTGGATTGTGATGTCGCTTTTCTAAATGTTTAATAATGTTTTCATTTCGGATCCACCAATTAATATGAATTTTATTATCCGTAAGAATTTTCGCAAGCGCCGTTGCCCAACTTCCACTTCCCAGTATTGCAAATTGCATATGAAGAATATAAATAAAAAAAATTTGAAAAGCCTTCACCTTTCAAACTTTAAATTATATTTTTTATCTCACAGATAACCCTGTTTTAAAGCATTATTTAATTACAGGTCGCCATTCATCACCCCTGCATCAGCGCCTTCTGTTAGAGATATTGTTTATTGTTTTATTTCGAATAATTTGTCCTTTGGCACTACGGTTACCTTAGTTCCCGTTTTTAAAATTTTATTGATCGTTCCGTAAGGTCCGGTTATGATTTCATCACTGTCTTTCAATCCGTCAGTAATTTCAATGTTATTAATATCCTGGATGTCGGTTTTTACTTTTACTTTTTTTACGGTGTTGTCTTTTTGCAAAACAAAAACAACTTCATCAAGATCCGTCGGTGATGCAACACTCTTGGTATTATCAGCACCATTATCGGCATTGTCCTTATTTTGATCATCGCTTTTGGCATCGTTATGAGTCTGGTTAACGCCAACATCACTATTTTTTTCGCGGGTTGTTACTGCGTTGATCGGAACAGAAAGAACGTTATTGTGCGTATTGGTCTGGATATCCGCACTGGCGCTCATTCCTGGTCTGAACGGAAGATTCCGGGGCACATTTCGTTTCATCAGGTCCTTATA
>DATGFZ010000212.1:0-1830 GCA_035308805.1 Puia sp.
TGGTCGGCGTTATTGCAAAACAGCATTTATTTTTTATTGATTGTCAATGCAGCCATGTTCTTTTTTTGTGCTGCGACCCTGGCGATGGGCGGGTGGCAGCTTTCTTTTCGCAGAGTCACGGAAGCCATCTCCGCATCAGTAATTCCCATTGGTCTCATTACTTTTGTTATTTTTTTGTGTATAGTATTTGGGAAAAAAGATGGTATTTATGATTGGTTGAATAAAGATCTTGTCAATAGCGATGCCGCATTAAAAGGCAAAGCAGGCTTTTTGAATCCTACTTTTTTTATGATCTGGTCAATCCTTTCCATCGGATTATGGACCTTGCTGGGAGTAAAAATGCGCAGCCTGTCCCGCGAAACGGATAATGCACCGATGAGTGTTGCAGAAGGTAAAAAATATATTTTTAAGAACACGATTTGGGCATCTTTATACATCGTATGGTTCACATTGACTGTAGCGTCAACCGTGCCCTGGTTGTGGTTGATGAGCATCAAAGCTCATTGGTTTTCCACCATGTACAGCTGGTACACATTCGGCAGCACTTTTGTTGCGGGGATGGCGCTGATCGCTTTGTTTGTTATTTATCTGAAAAACAAAGGGTATCTAGAATATACTAACCAGGAGCATCTGCATGATCTGGGTGTCTTTCAATTTGCTTTTTCAATTTTCTGGACTTATCTGTGGTTTGATCAGTTCATGCTGATCTGGTACGCGAATATTTCAGAAGAAACCATTTATTTCAAAAGCAGATTTGACGGAGCGTATACCGGCATCTTTTACCTCAACCTCATAATCAATTTTCTTGCGCCGTTGTTAATATATATGTCAAGGAATTCAAAGCGCAGCTATACCATCGTAACTTTTATGTCCGTAGCTTTGGTATTCGGACATTGGCTGGACTTTTATCAAATGGTTTTCGGCAGCACAATGCCCAATCACGTGCCAATGAATTTATTTGATTTTGGCGTTGCGGCAGGATTTATCGGATTGATTATGTGGCAAACGGCAAGGGTGTTGAGCAAATACCCGCTGATGGCGAAAAATCATCCTTTCTTTAAAGAGAGCATTATTCACCACACGTAGTTTTGAGTAAAAAAATAACCAGCAGATTTAAATTTTATATAGAATCATGTCAAACGTTTTCATCATATTGATTTTGTTGCTTGGGTTTCTGATCACTTTTCAAATTGCAAAAGCGAGCGAATATGTGAGTATTTTGAAAGGAGAGAAGAAGGCATTGCTGCAGCAAAACCGCATAAATGGCTTTTTAATGATCGTGTTTTTGGTGGGAGGTTTAATTGGAGTGTATTGGTGCAATGAATTATTCAGGGGAAAGATTCTTCCGGTTTCAGCTTCCGAGGGCGGTGAAAAAATTGACACCATGCTGAACATCACTTTCCTGATCACGGGAATTGTTTTTTTCCTCACACAGATACTTTTATTCTGGTTTGCCTTCAGGTATCAATATTCAGAAAAAAGGAAAGCATATTATTTTCCGCACAATAATAATCTTGAAATTTTGTGGACGACAGTTCCGGCGATTGCATTGTGTATCTTAGTCGGATTCGGTTTATTTTACTGGTTTAAAATTACCGGTGATGCACCAAAAGACGCGATGCAGATTGAAGTGACCGGAAAACAATTCGGGTGGATATTCAGATACCCGGGAAAAGATGGCGTATTTGGGAAAAAATATTTTCAGAACATCAGTGACAAAGACAATAATTCACTTGGATTGATTTGGGATGATCCGGCAAGCCACGACGATATTGTTGTAAACAATGAAATGTATTTTGTCAAAGACAGACCGGTTAAATTAATTATCAA
>DATGFZ010000213.1:0-6454 GCA_035308805.1 Puia sp.
TGGCGCAGGGGTTGTTGACCGACAGGTATCTGAAGGGGATTCCAAAAAATTCGCGCGCGGCTAAATCAACCGGTTTTCTGCAGAAAAGCGAAGTGACAAAGGAAAAAATTGAGAAAGCAAAAAAATTAAATCAACTCGCTAAAAAACGCGGGCAGACACTGGCCGAAATGTCATTGGCCTGGCTGCTTAAAGACAAACGCATCACCTCTGTTTTAATAGGCGCGAGCTCAGTGGAACAGTTAAAAGATAATCTCGGTTGTTTGAAAAATACTGAATTTAGTAAAGAAGAATTAAACGCTATCGAGGGAATTTTGAAGTGAGGAAGAGCAGATGAACGGACTGCTGCGCCGTCATGACGCCGCCAAAGGCCGCAGGTCGAATCAACATCAAATACCAACAACTGCCATGCAAATAACATTTGATCAAAAACGCAACGCCCTCTTGTTTGCTGTTCATCTTTTTTGGGCTGGTTTTTCATTTGCCCAGGACAGTACAGTAATTTCTCTCTGGCAAAACGGCGCGCCGGGTTTTGAGCAATTAAAAACCCAACCGGAACAGGCAAAAGATTGGTGGGTGAGAAATATTAACAACCCGACACTCACGGTTTTCTTCCCGCCAAAAGAAATCGCGAACGGAACTGCGGTGGTGGTTTGTCCCGGGGGTGGTTTTTTGAATATTGTTTTTAATTCAGAAGGACGTGATCCGGCGAAATTTTTAAACAGTCTTGGCGTAACGGTTTTTGTTTTGAAGTATCGCTTGTTCCGGATGGAAAACTCACCATACAAACAAGAGAATCCGACACAGGATATTTTTCGCGCCATGCGGCTGGTTAAGAGCCGCGCCAAAGAATTTAATATAGACCCCGCCAAACTGGGGGTGATGGGCTTTTCAGCAGGAGGCGAAGTAGCGGGATGGGTTTCATATCGCTTTAAAGAAAATCATTGGGCAAGTCACGATGACATGGATACACTCAGTGCGCGGCCTGCATTTCAAATGTTGATCTACCCAGGTCCGTTATGTGTTCCTGATTCGGTTTCTTCCGATGCCCCGCCAACATTTTTACTTGCCGCTAACGGCGATGATTGTTGTTCCGAGCCTATCATTAAATTGGTAGAGATGCATCGTAAAGCAAAAGTTCCCGTGGAAATGCATTTGTATGAAAAAGGCGCGCACGCTTTTAATATGGGCTATCGCTCAGAATTTATCACCCTGAAAAACTGGCCCCAGCGCATGGTCGACTGGATGAAAGACAATGGTTGGGTGAAAAAATAAATGTCGCGTTCAAAAGAATGATGAAGGTCGCTGGTCAGAAAGATCAAATTTTTTGGATTTCATTCGATTCATACAGACACCCTGGCATCCCTCAATCCGGATCCTGTTTAATTTTGTTCTTTCAGGGATTCCCCACGTGTTCATTCAAGACCACACCCACGTCGTTCCAATATAACCAATGCGTATTCAAATTTTTCGCTCCGTGTTTGCGGTAAAAATGTTGCGCAGGGATATTTTCTGCAGCAACATCAATGCAAACCTTAACAGCATGCTGTTCAACAAACCATTGGGCGAGCAAATGCAGCAACCGTGAAGCGACGCCTTTTTTTCGATATTCCGACATCACATTTATCCATTCCAATTCCCCGTCGCAACCCAGTCTTGTGGTCAGATGCCCTGCGATAAAACCAATAATTTTTTCTCGCTCCTGGGCAACAAAAATTATTCTTGGCATTAACGCATGTTGCGGATGATGTTGACCACGCAGGTAACCGCCTATTCTTGTGATCCAAAAATTTTCTGATCCCCATTCACGATCGCGGATTGCAGCCATCGAAACAATGTCTTCCTCAGCCGCCTCCCTGCATTGAAAGTTATCCATGGTGCCCTGTTGATAGAGTTAAGTTAAAGAAAAATAAATATTTAAAAAAGGCGGATTCATTTATGTAATTTTTAAAACCAGATCATCTTCCAGGCAAATGTTTTTATGAATAAGACCAGATTTGCCATCGATCCCCGGCATTTTCAAATTGTTTTTCAGTTGTTTTTCTTAGGCTACGGGATCTTGTTTCTCCAATGGCATGCAGACTGGTTGCGTTTTGCGATACTCATGACAGGATGCATTTTTTTCAACTACGCGGCGGAAACCGTCCGGCAAAAAAAGTTTTTGCCAATGCCTGGGAAACCGGGGTTTGCTTTTGGGGAATTGAGCGTGCTGATCAGCGCATTAAGTTTATGCCTCTTGTTAAAAACCAACCATTGGTACACGGGATTATTTGCATCATTTCTTACCGTGGTCTCAAAATACATTTTCAGGTTCCATGGCAAGCATATTTTTAATCCATCTGCCTTTGGCATTGTCGGAACGGTTTTATTAACAGAGGATGCGTGGCTCTCACCGGCACAATGGGGAACAGGTCCCGTTATATTTTTTTCAGTGGTCACATTTGGGATCATTGTAGTGACCAGCGTGCAGAAACTGGATGTGAGCCTTGCATTCCTTTTTGTTTATGCAGGATTGTTCTACTGGCGACAGGTTTTAGTGCTTGGCTGGCCGATGGATTATTTTATCCATGGACTGACCACGGGAAGTATATTGCTTTTCACCTTTTTTATGATCAGCGATCCCAAAACGTCTCCGAATCATGTTGCAGCCAGAATCATCTGGGCATCAGCGATTGCTTCCGTGTCATTTTATCTTTCAGCATTCCAAGGGAAATACAATATGCCGGTCTGGGTGCTGGTTTTTTCTGCGCCATTGGTTCCTCTGCTGAATAAAATTTTTACGCATCGTTTTTTCGAATGGAAGAAATCAAGTCTTTTTCTCAATATTATTTCATCACCCAAATATTCAATCATGAGAATAGGTACAAAAAAAATTGGGGCAACGCTGATATTGATCGCCATGATCAGCAACGAAGCAACCGCATTCTGCGGCATGTATGTAAGCAAAGCAGACGGCACATTGAAAAATAGAACATCGCAGGTCATCATCGTTCATGATGGAGAAAGAAATGTGATCACGATGTTCAACGATTTCCAGGGCGATCCCAAAGATTTTGCCATGGTGGTTCCTGTGCCGGTGGTGCTGAAGAAATCTGATATCAGAGTCATTGATCAAAAAATATTTACCACGTTGAATGAATACAGCAAGCCGAGATTGGTGGAGTATTATGATCAGAATCCCTGCGAAATGTATAATCAAAAAAAGGAATCCACCGGGGCTGTAGCCGGAGTTGCTTTGGATGACGTAGTGGTAAAAGGATATTCCATTCAACGAAACAACTTCCATGTAAAGATTGAAGCAAAATACCTTGTGGGCGAATACGATATTCTCATCCTCAGCGCTAAAGAGTCAACGGGCCTGAGGGAATGGCTGACCGAAAATGGTTATAAGATTCCTGCGGGTGCGGAAGAAGTGCTTGCTCCTTATATAAAAAGCAACCTGAAATTTTTTGTCGTAAAAGTAAATGAACAGGAAAAGAAAAAGTTACCAGGCAATTTTTTAAGACCGATCCAAATAGCTTTCAAATCGCCGAAGTTTATGTTGCCGATAAGACTTGGAATGGTCAATGCCGAAGGTGATCAGGATATGATCGTCTATGGTTTCACCAAAAAAGGAAGAGTGGAATGTGCAAATTATCGCACTGTTCCATTACCAACTGCTAAAAATATTCCCTTATTTGTTCAGGATAATTTCGTCAATTTCTATTCCAATCTTTTTGCGCATCAATGGAACGCTGATGGAAAATCCGTCGCGATGCTTGAATATGCATGGGACGTGAGTCCGGGCAACACTGTAAAATGCGATCCCTGTGTGGCGACCGCTCCGTCCACGCAAGACCTCGTGCAATCCGGTGTTTGGTGGTTGCAGCGCGATTGGAATGATTACGATGATGACAGTCAGTATGACGCTGATCGTTCTGATCATGTATTTTTTACGCGTATACATATCCGTTATAACCGAGACGCATTTCCGCAGGATCTGATGTTTGAACAAACCGCTGACAACGAAAATTACCAGGCCAGATATATTATTACGCATCCGGCGACAGGAACATTCAATTGCGCAGCAGGAATAAAGTACCTGCATGATCTGAAGGAACGCCGCAAAGCGGAATTACAAATGCTCACTACGCTTACCGGAAAAAATTATAGCGATTGGGATGTTGTTGCCCAGGGTGAAGATAAAAACCTGCCAAACGACGTTTCCTACAAATCCGCGAACGCGTCCAATGCGAAACCGGGGAAAAAGGGAGCAGAGATGCTGATCGCTGCGCTGGGAGCCATGGCAATCGTTTCAGTCATCAGGTTAAGAAAAAAAGCGCTGAAGCATCAGAGCTATGAAATCAATGATAAGGAATGAGCAGCCAGGGTCCAAAACCGAAAACTTTCTCATTCCTTATTTAAAACCGATCAATTCGCATTTTCTTCTTACAAATTCAATATTTTGCATGGAATAAAAAGCGAATTATGATGAAACGATTGCCTGTTCTTTATTGCTTGCTGATCATCTCTTATTGCTCATTTTCCCAGGACGCCTGGAAAATAAGCGCCGACAACATCAATCCTTCAAATTACTACGGCATCACCGTTGCCAATGGAATGATTGGTATCGTGTCATCGCCTGAACCTTTCAAAGTAAAAGACGTGGTACTTGCCGGTGCCTATGATCTTTACGGGCGGGGAAGGGTAAGCAATTTCTTGCGGAGTTTCAATTTGCTGAATATGTATATAGATATCAATGAGCATCGCCTCGGAGCAAAAGATGCATCCAACATGAAGCAGGTATTGGATATGCATCATGCAAGTTTCACCACTTCCTTTGATTACCACGATCAGGCAACGATCACCTATACCTACTATGCCTTACGTCATTTACCTTTCACTGTCCTGATGGATATTTCCGTCACTGCAAAAAAAGACATCAGTATGGTCGCCTCCAGTGTCATGGAAGCGCCGGACGCTTTGAAAGACGTTCAGAATTATTATAATGAAATTGATCGTCCTCATGCATTAATAAGTCTGCTCACCTCTTCAGCAAAAAGTCCGACAGGAAAATTATTGATGTGCGCATCCAATACTTTTTTATTCAGCGAGCCGCGCGGGCAGGAACCAAGGGTCGTTCACGAAATGTGGGACAATAATATGCACCTGATGAAATTCAATAAGCGAATGAAAGCGGGTGAAACCTATCATTTTTCCCTGGCTGGCTCATCCATCACCTCCGCGCATCACGACGATCCGCTCAATGAGGCGGAACGATTGACCATTTTTGCCAAACTGGAAGGAAGAGATCGGCTGATCATGTTTCATGACAAAGCATGGGATGAATTGTGGAAAAGCGATATCATTATTGACGGAGACGCGCAATCTCAGCAGGATGTTCACAGCATGATGTACCATTTATACTCATTTGCCCGTGCGGGCACCGCCATGAGTTTATCGCCCATGGGGATCAGCGGGCTGGGGTACAACGGACATGTTTTTTGGGACGCGGATCTTTGGATGTTTCCCGCGTTGCTGGTATTGCATCCTGAAATTGCTAAATCACTTATTGATTACCGTTATGAAAGATTGGATGCGGCCAGACGAAATGCATTCTCCCACGGTTATAAAGGCGCGATGTTTCCCTGGGAGAGCGCAGGTACGGGCGTGGAAGAAACCCCGGTATGGGCATTAAGCGGTCCCTTTGAACATCACATTACCGCCTGCGTGGGAATGGCTGCCTGGAATTATTATTGCGTAACGCAGGATAAAAACTGGTTGAAAGAAAAAGGCTGGCCGGTCCTTGCTGCCGCTGCAGATTTTTGGACGAGCCGGGTGGAAAGAAAAAGTGCAGGACATTACGATATCAATGATGTGGTTGCTGCAGATGAGTGGGCCGAGAATGTTGATAACGACGCGTTCACCAACGCTGCTGCAAAATCCGTTTTGCGCGATGCTACGGAAGCGGCAAAAATTTTGGGGATTGTTCCCGATACAGACTGGATGAATGTTGCAGACAATATTCCCATATTAAAAATGGATAACGGAGTAACCAGAGAATTTGCAACATACAACGGCGGCGGGATAAAACAGGCAGATGTGAATTTGCTTGCTTATCCATTAAAGGAAATCACAGACGCCAATCAGATAAAAAAAGATTTGGCTTTTTATGAGACACGGGTGCCTGCCGAAGGTACACCGGCGATGACGCAAGGTATCTTTGCGTTATTGTATTCAAGACTGGGAGATGGTGAAAAGGCATTTCATTTTTTTAAAGACGCATACACGCCAAATCTCAACCCGCCTTTCCGGGTGATCGCCGAAACAAAGGGCGGAACAAATCCCTATTTCGCCACTGGCGCGGGAGGCATCCTGCAAAGCGTACTGATGGGTTTTGGGGGGCTGGATATCACCTCGCATGGCATCATACAGGTACGCTCAACGCTGCCGCCTGCCTGGAAGAGCCTGACACTGA